>NZ_CAXQBR010000067.1 GCF_964222135.1 Euzebya sp. | reverse complement strand
GGAGGTCTGATCGACCTCCAGCCGACCCGGCCATCTCAGCTGCCGGAGCCCCCGGCGGCCGTCTCCGCCTCGTCGCGGTCGAAGTCGTTGGCGGCGTCGAGGTACTGGCCGTCGAGGAACTCGTCGGTGGCGAGCTCCGACTCGACGTCTCCGGCGACGAGCGCCTGCTCGACGCCGACCGCCCACGCCTCGTCGTCGAGGCTGCCGTAGTCCTCGGGTCCCTGCTCCTGGAGCTGGATCGCGACGTCGAGGGTGGCTGCGCCGACCTCGGGGTCCTCCCACTCCTCGGGTGAGGCCTCACGCATGATCTCCTCGACCAGCGCAGGGTCCTGCAGGCCGACGTGCAGCGCGCGGGACCACGCGCGGAGGAACGCCGGCAGGGCGTCACCCATCTCCTCCGCACCGTCGGGGGTGACCGCGAAGGAGGCCCCGGGCACCCGTCCGACCTCGTCCGGGGTGATGTCGCGGAGCTCGAGGCCAGCCACCTGGAGGCTCGCGAAGTCGAGCACGCCGCCGACGAACGCGTCGATGTCGCCCTGCTCGAGGGAGTTGGCGATCACCGATCCGCTGGTCCCGACGTTCGCGGTCTCGACGTCGTCGATGGAGAGCCCGACCTGGTCCAGCGAGAAGGCGAGGAGCGAGCGGACCTCGTCGCCCGCCAGACCGACCGTCGCACCCTCGAGGTCCTCCATCGATTCGATGTCGCTGTCAGTCGGCACCACGATCCCCTCCACGGCCTGGGTGTAGTAGTCGTAGATGACGTCGAACTCCTGCCCGGCGTCGAGGCCCTGGAACACCTCGGTCGCGCCCGGGGCGGCGACGTCAACACGGCCGTTGACGAGCAGCGAGGTCATGGACACCCCCTCGCCGATCGACTCGTACTCGAGCTCGATGCCCTCCTCCGCGAAGAACCCGAGCTCCTCGCCGACGAAGGCCGGGAAGAAGAACACCGAGGGCGGGACCGGCGAGAGCAGCGTGATCGTCGTGGGCTCACCGCCGCCGTCGCCCTCGTCGCCGGCATCGGCTCCCGCGTCGTCCCCGCCCTCCGACGCGACCTCACCGCCGCCGGCGCCATCGGCGTCGTCCGCCTCGCTGCCGGAGCAGGCGGTCAGCGCCAGGAGCGCGACCATGGCCAGCGCGAGCCATCGCAGGGTCCCGCCCCTGGGGCGTGGTGGGACTCGGTGTGGTGCGTGCTGGATCATGCTGCCTCCCTCGAGGGCGTCGGTCGTGCGTCGTGTCGGAGGCCGGCGGCCTCCTGCTTCTTCACTGACTTCTTCGCGAGCCGGTCCTCGTGCGCCCAGAAGACGAGCTGGCGGTCCAGGTACTCCATGACCGCGAACAGGACCAGCCCGATGGCGGTGAGCATCAGGAGGACGGCGAAGGCGGCGGCCATGTTCAGCTGGAAGGAGAACTGCTGGATGAGCAGCCCCATGCCGGCCTGGGCCGAGACGAACTCCGCGACGATCGCGCCGATCAGCGCGAGCGTCATGCCGGTCTTCAACCCCGCGAAGGTCACCGGGAGCGCCGCGGGCAGCATCAGCTGGGTGAACGTCTGCCAGCGCGAGGCGCGGAGGGCGCGGAACATCTCGCGGGCGTCCTCGTCGACCGACATCATCCCGGTCAGGGTGTTGATGTAGACGGGGAAGAAGCAGATGGTCGCCGCGATCACGATCTTCGGGGTCGCCCCGAAGCCCAGCCAGGCGATGATCACGGGGGTGACGGCGATCCGGGGTGTGACCTGGAGCGCGATCATGTACGGGTACACCATCTTGCGGAAGTAGGGCCACAGGCTCGATGCCACGGCGAGCACGAACGCGAGGCCGGACCCGACCGCGAACCCGGCGAGCGTCTCGTACATGGTCAGGCCTGCGTTGGTCCACAGGAGCGAGGTCGGCAGCAGCCCGATGAGGCTGTCCCAGACCTCGAGCGGCGGGGGCAGGATGAAGGTGCTGACCACCTCGAACCGCACGAGGAGGTCCCAGGCGACGAGCACGCTCACGAGGAGGATCACCGGCGGCACGACCTGCCCGGCGGTGACCCGTCGGCGCCGATCCGTAGGGGAGGGGGCGCTCATGCCGGCTCCCCCAGCAGGCCGCGGACGGTGAAGACCAGCTCGTTGAACTCCGGGGAGCGCGTCAGCGACATCTCCCGAGGTCGGTCGAACGGCACGTCGACGATCTCGGCGATGCGCCCGGGTCGGGGGGTCATGACGACCACGCGGTCGGCCAGGAAGATCGCCTCGGCGATGTTGTGGGTGACGAACATCGTGGTGTGGCCGAACTCGTCGTGGATGCGCAGCAGCTCGAGGTTGAGGTGCTCGCGGGTGAACTCGTCGAGCGCGCCGAACGGCTCGTCCAGGAGCAGCAGGTCGGCGCCGGTCATGAGGAGCCGCGCCAGCGCGACGCGCTGCTGCATGCCGCCCGACAGCTGACGGGGGTAGGAGTGCTCGAACCCCTGGAGGCCGACGAGGTCGAGCAGCTCGAGGGCGCGTGCGGTGGCCTCGCCGAGCGCGCTCCCGCGCAGCTTGCAGGGGAGCAGGGCGTTCTCGAGCGAGGTCTTCCACGGCAGGAGGGTCGCCCGCTGGAACATCAGCCCGGTCGACGTGCGCGGCTCCGTCACGTCCGTGCCGTCGACGACCAGGCTCCCGGAGGTCCGGTCGATCAGGCCGGCGACGAGCCGCAGGAGCGTGGACTTGCCGCAGCCGCTCGGGCCCACGAGCGAGACGAACTCGCCGTCGTGGACGTCGAAGGTCGCCGACTCGACGGCGGTGACGGTCCCGCCGAACACCTTCGTGACCTCCCTGGCCTGGACAACCGGGTCCGCGGTGCCGCCCGTGGCTCGCGGTCCGGGCTGCGGCTCTGCTTCGGAGATCACGTGCACTCCAGGGGTCCTCTCACGGCGATCGTCATCGGCGGTCTCCCGCAGACCCGATCCGGCTCAGTTTCTTGAGAGCAGAAATGACTTCTGCTAGTCTGCCCCACTGTTCGGAGGACGTCAAGGACGGAGGATCGGTGGACGGAGTCGACGGCGTCTCGGTGGGGCTCGTCGGCCTCGGCGCGATGGGCATGGCGGTCGCCGAGCGGCTCCTCGACCGGGGCGTCGGGCTCATGGTCTACAACCGGACGTCCGACGTCGCGGAGGACCTGGCGGCCGCACGTGGTGCCCGCACGGCGTCGACGCCGCGAGAGGTCGCCGCCACCTGCGACGTGATCCTCACCTGCGTGGCCGACGTCGACGCGCTGCACGCGGTCTGCACCGGGTCCGACGGGCTGCTGGCCGGTCTGCGGCGCGGTGGGCTGCTCATCGACCTGGGCACCACCGGACCGGCCCTCGTGGACCGCCTGGCGCCCCGCGTGGCCGGCCTCGGCGCTGCGCTCCTCGAGTGCCCGGTGGCCGGCACGCCCGCCCGCGCCCGGCGCGGCGAGCTGACGCTGCTGACCGGCGGCGACCGGTCGGTCCACGACCGGGCCGAGCCGCTCCTCACCCACCTCGGCCAGCCCCTCCACGTCGGTCCGCTCGGTCGGGCGACGACCATGAAGGTGGCGCTCAACACCGTCCTGTTCGCCCTCAACCAGGCGACCGCGGAGGCGCTGCTGCTCGCCGAGGCCGACGGCGTGGACGCGCGCGCCTTCCTGGCGGCCCTGCGCGCCAGCCCGTCGGGTGCCGCCATCCACGACTTCCTCGCACCGCAGTACGTGGACGCCTCGGTGTCCGTGGGGGCGGGGACCCTGCGCACGGTCCAGAAGGACCTCGACCTCGCCCTCGACATCGCCGCCCAGGCCGGGGTCCCCCTCCCGCAGGCCCACGCCGTCCGCGCTGCGGTCGCCCCCCTGGTCGCCGACGGGCACGGGAGCCGTGAGGTCGGCACCCTGCCCGACCTGCTGCGCGACGCACATCGACAGACCGACACGAGCACGGAGAGGGACATGGCAGACGACCCACAGGTGGCACCGGTTCCGGCGGGGGAGGGGCGGGTCGTCCGCATCGGCCCGCTGACGCTCACGTGGAAGGAGGAGGGCACCGCCACCGCTGGACGTCTGGCGGTGGCCGAGCTGACCATCGCGCCCGGTCCCTTCAACCCCCCGCCGCACCTCCACCGCGAGCACGACGAGGGCTTCTACGTCCTCGAGGGTCAGGTGCTGATCCGCTACGGCGACGAGGAGGTCGTCGCCGGGCCGGGGGACTGGCTGATGGTCCCCGTCGACGTCCCCCACACCTTCTCGAACCCCGGTGACGTCCCGGCCCGGCTGCTGTGCACCTTCTCGCCGAACCAGTACGTGGAGTACTTCGACCGGCTGTCCGCGGCGGGCCGTGAGCACGGCGGGCCGCCCCCGCAGGAGGTCTTCGCCGACCTGATGGCCGACTACGCGACCGAGATCGTGTCGGACGAGGCGGGGGCGTGAGCGGGGACGGGCCCGCCGGGCCGCTGCACGGACAGCGGGTCGTGGAGCTCGGCACCGCCATCACCGCCCCATACGCCACGATGCTCCTCGCCGACCTCGGTGCGGAGGTCGTCAAGGTCGAGGCGCCCCAGGGAGACCCCTTCCGCGTGTGGGACGGGACCGGCCCGTCGCCCCGCTTCACCGCGTTCAACCGGAACAAGCGGTCGGTCGTGCTCGACCTCCGGGACCCCGCGGGACGCACGCAGCTGTCGCGGCTCGCGGCGTCGTCAGCGGCGTTCGTCACGAACTTCCGACCTTCGTCGCTGGCCAAGCTCGGTGCCGACGCCGACGCGATGGTCGAGGGCAACCCGGGGCTCGTGTACTGCGAGATCACCGGCGCGGGGGACGGTCCCGGCGCGGACCGCCCGATGTACGACGCCGTCGCGCAGGGGCTGACCGGGCTGATGTCGATGACGAGCGGCACCGAGGACCCCCGCCCGCTCGGCCCCGCCCTGACCGACTCCATCTGCGGCGCCCTGAGCGCGGTCGCGGTGTCGGCCGCGCTGGCCGAGCGCGAGCGCACGGGGCGTGGCCAGGTCATCCGGACCTCCATGATCGAGGCGTGCCTCAACTTCCTCGCGGAGTCGGTGACGAACTACTTCGCCGCGGGGGTCAGCCCGGCGCCGGGTACCCGTCCGCGGCACTCCCAGTCCTACGGGTTCGTGTGTGGTGACGGTCGGCCCCTGGTCGTGCACCTCTCCACCCCGACCAAGTTCTGGCAGGGGCTGCTGCGGGCCGTCGGACGGCCCGAGCTCGAGGGCGATCCCCGCTTCCTCACCTACGGGGATCGCGTGGACGCCTACGACGAGCTCGAGGCGGAGCTCCGCCCCGCCTTCGCCCGCCAGCCGCGGGACGCGTGGCTCGCCCGCCTCGCGGCCGAGGACGTCCCCGCTGCCCCCGTCCACACGCTGGGCGAGGCGCTGGACGATCCCGTCGTCGCGCACCTGGACATGACGTCGGCGCTGCCCGTGCCCGATCAGCGCGCGCCGGTCCGCGTCGTGCACCGGCCGTGGCGCGGGTCGTGGCCGGCCACCTACACCGCGCCGCCGGCGCTCGGCGCCGACACCGACGACGTGCTCGGCGCGCTCGACGAGGCGGAGGTGCGCCATGGCTGAGCTCCGGTCCGACCTCGGGTGGTCCACGCCCGACCAGGTGCTCGTCCGCGGCCGCGATCTGGCGGCGGACGTCCTCGGTCGTCGATCCTTCGCCTGGACCACGTTCCTGCACCTGACCGGTCGCGAGCCCACCGCCGGGCAGGAGGCGGTCTTCGACGCGCTCCTCGTCACCCTGCTCGAGCACGGCCTGACGCCAAGCGCGATGGTCGCCCGCCTCACGCACCTGGGCGCCCCGGAGGCGCTGCAGGGTGCCGTCGCCGCCGGCCTGCTCGGACTGGGCGACGTGTTCGGCGGGTCGGCGGAGGCTGTGTCGGCGATGCTGCGGGAGGCGCGCGCTGACGGGGGTGACGACCCGGCGGACCGGGTCGTCGCGTCGCGGCGGGCGGCGCGTCGACCGGTACCCGGCATCGGCCACCCCGTCCACGACCCGGTCGACCCGCGCGCCGAGCGGCTCTGGGCCCTCGCCGCCGAGCACGGCCTGGACGGGTGGTACGTCCAGACGATGAAGCAGATCGGCGAGGCTGCCAGCCGGGCGATCGGCCGGCACCTGCCCGTGAACGCCACGGGCGCGATCGGTGCCCTCGCCTGCGAGCTGGACCTGCCGGCGGGCTCCGAGCGCGGCCTGGCGCTCATCGGCCGGGCGGCCGGTCTGGTCGGCCACGTCCTCGAGGAGCAGACGACGCCCATCGCGCGCGAGATGTGGGTGCGCGCGGAGCGCGAGGTCACCCAGCACGCGCTCGAGGAGCCGCCCGGCGGTTCGGCGTGACGCCCCCGCCGCGGGCTGTCACCGCCCCGGGCGGGGTACCTGGCTGACCGAGCGGAACAGCACCCGACGGGCCGTGCGGCTGCGCGCGGTCACCGCGGACAGCCCGCGGAACGCGAGGGGTCGCACCAGCGCGGCGGCCCGACCGGGTGCGGTCTGGACCCGGAACATCACGTCGGTCGTCCGCAGCGCCCGCACCGCCGCGCGCCGTCGCCGCGCGGCGGCCTCCTCGACGGCCCGGCGGTCCGTCCCGCGCAGGGCGTCCGCGACGGCGCCGCCGATCGCGTGGCCGTCGGCGACGGCCAGGTTCATGCCCTGCCCGCCCACCGGGCTGTGCAGGTGGGCGGCGTCGCCGACGAGGCTGATGCCGGGGTGCCGGAACGAGTCGAGGATCCGACGGTGCGCCTGGTGGGTGCTGGCGGCGTCGAGGGACCGGAGGTCGCCGCCGAGGCGGCGCACCGCGGTCGTCGCCTGGCTCCGGAGGTCGTCCTCGTCGCAGGCCGGCGCGGTCCCCGCGAGGCGCCAGCGATCGCGGGGCAGCGGCAGGAGGGCGTGCGCGCCGTCGCCGGCGAGCAGCACGTGGGCGCGGTCGCGCTCCACCGCCAGGTCGGCGGTGAGGTCGGCGACGTAGAGCACCCGGGGGTAGGTGTGGCCGGTCATCCGCAGGCCGAGCGCGGCCCGCACCGCGCTGTGCGACCCGTCCGCCGCGACGACCTCCCGGCACCGGACGACACGGCGACGCGGCCCGGCCTCGACCGTGGCGGCGTGCGCGCCGGCCCGCAGCGGGCGGCGGAGCTCGGCGAACCGCCACCCCCAGCGGACGCGGATGCCCGCGCGGTCGAGCCCGGCGAGGAGCGCCGCCTCGGTCGACGGCTGGTCGAGCAGCACGGGGCGGTGGACGGACAGGTCCGGCTCGTCGAGGGGCAGCCAGGCCATGTCGCGACGTCGACCGTGGACAGCGATCCCGCGGATCTCCTGCGCCTGCGCGACGATCGCGTCGGCCACGCCGAGGTGGTGCCAGATCTCGAGGCTGCCGGGCTGGATCCACACCGCCCGGGTCTGCCCGCCGGGCCCCGGACGCCGGTCGATCACCAGCGGGTCGATCCCGGCTCGCGCGAGCGCCAGCGCGGCCGTGACGCCGGCGGGCCCCGCCCCGACCACCAGGACCTCGGCCCGCTCCGGCAGGTCGTCGACGACGGGGTCGGGGCTCGGCGCGTCAGCCACCCACGTCAGTCGCCCACGAGGAGGTCCGCGGCCGGCTCGAGGACCCGTCGCATGCGGTCGGCGACGGCCGCCTGGTCCCACGCCTGCCAGCGCGCGAGCGGTGCCGCCAGGGCCGCGGCGGCGACGGCGCGGCCGCCCCGGTCCCGGACCGCGACCGCGAGCGAGGCGATCCCGTCCTCGCTGGCTGCCACGCTGGTCGCGAACCCGTTGCGGCGGGTGGCCGCGATCTCGGTGAGCAGCGCCTCCCTGGTGTCGATCGAGCGCGCCGTCACCGTGGGCAGCGACGGGTCGGGGTAGAGCGCCCGGACCTGGTCGTCCGGCAGCTCCGCCAGCAGCACCTTGCCGGCCGATGTGCAGTGGGCGGGGATCCGCATCCCGGTGCGGTTCCCCACCCGGAGGACCGCGTCGCTCTCGACCGCGTCGACGTAGTGGATGTCGGTCCCCTCGAGCACGCCCAGGCTGACCGTCTCCCCCTCCTCCTCCACGATCTCGGTGAGGAAGGGGTGGAGCACCGCCCGCAGCTCCGAGGCGCCGACGGAGTGGCGGCTGAGGGCGAGGACGCTCGGGCCGATCCGGTAGGCCTTCGTCTGGGGCATCCGGCTGAGGAACCCGTGGTACTCGAGCATGGCCGTCAACCGGTGCGCGGTCGAGTCCGCGACGTCGAGCTCGTGGGCCATGTCGGAGAGCCGCCACTCACGCCGGGTGCGGAAGAGCAGCAGCAGGCGGAGCGCGCTGTCGACCGACGCGATCGGGTACGCCGGCGGGGGTCGGGAGTGGGAGGTCGTGTCGCGCTGGTCGGTCATGTCGTGACGCCGTCTCGTGGTGCCGGACGAGCTCGGCGGCGAAGGCTAGCCGACCACGGACCGCGCTGAGTTCCCATAACCGATCGACTATGTGACTATCGACTTCTTTGACTTTGTCCTATGACTGCGGGGCTCGTAGCGTCGGAGGACCGACACAGGAGTGCGATGGCATGAACCTCGACTCGATCCTCAGCGACATCCGCCGGGGGCTGATCCCCGCGGGGGTCTACACCGACCCCGAGCTCTTCGAGCTGGAGACCCGTCGGGTGTTCGGTCGTGCGTGGATGTTCCTGGCCCACGAGTCCGAGATCCCGGACCCGGGCGACTACGTCGTCCGCCGGATCGTCGACGACTCCTTCATCGTCGTCCGCGACGAGACCGGCGCCGTGCAGGTCCTGTTGAACATGTGCCTCCACCGCGGCATGCAGGTCTGCCGGGCCGAGGTCGGCAACGCCTCGCACTTCCGCTGCCCGTACCACGCGTGGACCTACGCCAACACCGGCGAGCTCGCTGGCGTCCCGTTCCACCGCGACGCCTACGGCGGGGAGGAGGGCCTGCGGCGCAAGGGCGTGCGGCTGGTCAGCCCCCCGCGCGTCGACACCCACGCGGGCATGATCTTCGCCACCCTCGACGAGGGGGCGCCGGACCTCCACGACTACCTGGGCGGGTTCGAGTTCTACATGGACTTCTACCTGGACCAGAGCCCGGCGGGCGCCGAGCTCCGCGGGCCGCAGCGGTTCCGCGTCAAGGCCAACTGGAAGATCGGCGCCGAGAACTTCTCTGGCGACACCTACCACACCCCGCACACCCACGCGAGCGTCGTCGACATCGACCTGTTCAGCGCGCCGAAGGCCGCCAAGCGCAAGGAGGGGGCGCTGTACTTCGCCGGCACCGGCGGGGGGACGACGTACAAGCTCCCGACCGACGACGCCCGCGAGAACCTGCGCTACATCGGCTACCCCGACGAGATGATCGACCGGATGCTGGCGCACTGGGACCCCGCGCAGCAGAAGATGGCCGGTGCGGCGGGCTTCATGCCGTCGGCGGCCACGGTCCTGCCGAACCTCAGCTTCGTGCACAACTGGCCCGTCGTGGACGACGAGGGGCTGGTCGTCCCCTTCATCTCGGTCCGGCAGTGGCACCCGATCAGCGCGACGGAGACCGAGGTGCTGTCCTGGTTCGCCGTCGCCGCCGACGCGCCGCAGTGGTACAAGGACGCGTCCTACAAGGCGTACCTGATGTGCTTCGGCTCATCCGGCATGTTCGAGCAGGACGATGTCGAGAACTGGACCTCGATCACCCACGTCGCGCGGGGGCAGCTGGCCCAGTCGCTCAACCTGTACAACCGGATGGGCTGGACCCGGGACGGACGTGACGTGTCCCCCCCGATCGACTGGCCCGCCCCTGGACGCGCCTACACCGGGTTCAGCGAGCACAACCAGCGCGCCCTCCTGGACCTCTGGGCCGACTACATGGCCGACGACACGCCCACCGGAACCGCGGCGGCGGACGCCGGCGTGATTGGCCGGACCGACACCCTCGCGTGAGGCGCAGCCGATGACCTTCGACACCACCGACCTCGATGCCCACCACGTCCGCATCCCCGGTGCGGACGAGCGCCACCACCGGGTCGTCGACTTCCTGGTCGACGAGGCGGCGCTGCTCGATCGTCGGGCCCACCACGAGTGGCTGGCGCTGCTCGAGCCGGACATCCGGTACCTGGTGCCCGTCCGGGTGACCACCGGCCACACGCTGGCGACCAGCACGTCGGCGATGAGCCACTTCGACGAGGACATGTACTCCCTCCGCAAGCGCGTCGAGCGGTTCGACACCGAGCACGCGTGGGCGGAGGACCCCCCGTCGCGGACCCGTCGCCACCTCTCGGGCATCCGCTGCTGGCAGACCGGCGACGACGCGGTCACCGCGATCAGCAACCTGCTGCTGTTCCGCAGCCGCGGCGACGTCCACGAGCCGGACCTGATCTCGTGCGCCCGCCGCGACCTGCTGCGCCAGGTCGACGGCGCCCTGCGGCTGGCCCACCGCGAGGTGTGGCTCGACGAGTCCGTCCTGCGGACCCAGAACCTGGCGGTGTTCCTGTGAGCGACGGCCGGCCGGAGGCCCCGGCGACCGACGGCCCGCTGCAGGAGCTGGCCAACGAGTTCGCCGTCGTGCACGTCCAGCGGGTCCACACCCACAACGGCGTCCGGCTCGAGATCACCTCCCCGCGGCTCGGCCGGTCGATCCGGCTGGATCCCGTCGAGCTCGAATCCCTCACCTGGCAGACGCCCGCGACCTTCACCGCCTTCATGGAGACCCCCTTCGGTCCCGAGGGGGACGACGACGTCGCGTCGGCGCAGGAGGAGGGTCGGTGACCGGCCGGATGGAGGGCCACGTCGCGCTCGTCAGCGGCGGCGGGTCGGGCATCGGGCGGGGGGTGGTCGAGGCCTACCTGCGCGAGGGGGCGCAGGTGGTGGTCCTCGAGCGCAGCGGCGACAAGTGCGCCGAGCTGAGCGCGCTGGGCGATCGGGCGGTGGCCGTCCAGGGCGACGCGACCGATCCGGGTGACAACGCCGCGCTGGTGGCCCGCGCCGTCGACGCGTTCGGCCGCGTTGACTCCCTCAGCACGTTCGTGGGGGTCTTCGACGGCTACACCCACCTGACCGACATCGACGACGAGGTCTTCGACGCGGCCTTCGACGAGACGTACGCGACCAACGTCAAGTCGGTCCTGCTGGCGGTCCGGGCCGCCGCCCAGCCGCTGCGGGACAGCCGCGGGGCGATCGTCGTGACGTGCTCGAGCTCGAGCTTCTACGCCGGGAGGGGAGGGGCGCTGTACGTGTCGTCCAAGCACGCCCTGCGCGGGCTGGTCGTCCAGCTCGGCCACGAGCTCGCGCCCGACGTGCGGGTCAACGGCGTCGCGCCGGGCGGGACCGTCGCGACCGACCTCCGCGGGCTGCGGGCGCTCGACCAGCACGGCGACCGGCTGGAGGACCGGCCCGGCCGGACCGAGGGGATCCGCCAGCGCACGCCCCTGCAGGTGGCGCTGACGCCCGCGGACCACGCCGGTGCGTACGTCTACCTGGCATCCGGGGAGGCGCCCGGCGTCACGGGGGAGATCATCCGCTCCGACGGCGGGATGGGTGTGGCGTGACAGCCCTGCGAGAGACCGTCGCGACCGCGTGCCGTGTGCTGGCCCGTGAGGGGCTGGTCAGCGGGATCCTGGGCCACGTGTCCGCCCGCACCGACGACGACGAGCTGCTGATCCGCTGCCGCGGGCCGCAGGAGCGCGGGCTGCGCCGCAGCGACCCGGACGAGGTGTGGCGGGTCTCGACCGACGCCCGGCCCGTCGACCTCCCGGATGGCTTCGCGCTGCCGAAGGAGGTGCACATCCACACCGCGCTGATGCGGCGCAGGCCCGAGGTCGGGGCGGTCGTGCACGCCCACCCGCCGGCCGCCCTGCTGTACGGCCTGGCCGGCGAGCGGGTCCGGCCGGTCATCGGGGCGTACAACATCCCTGCGCTGCGCCTGGCGCTCGGCGGCGTCCCGGTGTACCCGCGGTCGGTGCTGATCAGCCGACCCGAGCTCGGTGAGGAGCTGGCGGAGGCGATGGGCAGCCGCGACGTGTGCGTCATGCGGGGCCACGGCATCGCGGTCACGGGGGAGACCGTCGAGCAGGCGGTCGTCCGCGCGATCAACCTGGACGTGCTGCTCGACCTCACCGTGAAGCTGGTCGCGCTCGGCGTCACACCAGACGCGGTCCCGCCGACGGACCTCGCGGAGCTGCCCGACCTGGGATCGGCGTTCAACGACCAGCTGGTCTGGCGGTCGCTGGTCGCCGAGGTCGAGGCGGAGGACCGGGTGGGTCTCGTCTCCTAGGGCGGCGTGTCGCCGCCATCGGTGTCGAAGGCGTCGACGACGATCTGGAGGTGCGCGACCATCAGCTCGTGGACCCGATCGGGGTCGCGTGCCTCCAAGGCGTCGAGCAGGCGCACGTGGTCATCCACGATCCCGCGCCAGCCGGGGTCGGACCCGCCGTGGAACTCCGGGATGTACATCGCCACCTCGGTGAAGGCGAGGAGGGTCAGCTCGAGCATCGGGTTCTGGGTGGCTCGGGCCACCACCCGGTGGAACTCGAGGGTCAGCCAGAGCAGGTCGTCCCGCCGACCGTCGAGGGCAGCGGTCGAGTCGTCGACGTTGCGCCGGAGCTCGGCGAGCTCGTCGTCCGTGATCGCCGTCGCCACGGCAGCGCTGATCGCGGGCTCGAGGACCGCCTTCGCATCCACGAACTGCGTCGGTGTGATCCGCCGGGTGGCGAACAGGTTGACGAGTGACTGCAGCGCCGGCCCGAGGCCGACGTCGGTGACCACCGCGCCGCCGTTGGCGCCCAGGTGGACCTTCACCAGCCCCTGGTGCTCGAGCACCTGCAGCGCCTGTCGGACCGCGGGGCGGCCGACGCCGAGCGCCTCGATCAGCTCACGCTCCGAGGGCAGCCGATCGCCGGGGCCGTAGTGGCCGTCGAGGATGCTGTCGCGCAGCTGGCGCGCCACCTTCTCGTGCACCCGCTCGTTGCGGATCGGGACGAGCGTCCCCCTCGACGGCATCGACGCGCCTGCGGTCATGCGCGGACGGTAGCAGGCGCCACCTATGTGGTCATTAAGTCAATGATTGCATGAACCATTGATTCGTGGTTGAGTGACGCTGTCGGTGACCCGGAGCCGGGGTCCGCCGCACCGCACGTCGGGCACGCCCGCCGTGCGCCTGACCGAGGAGCCGCCATGAGCACACCTCCCGCGCTGTGGGACGCTGCGCGCGACGAGATGGAGGCCTATGCCTTCGTCGCCGATCCCTCCGTGCAGCCGCCGTGGGAGATCCCGGAGTCCGTCGCCATCAACGTGGCGGTGGCCGGCCGGTCCGGCGGCGCCGCGGTCGACGGCTACCCCATCGACGTCGAGGACTACGTCCAGGCGGCCACCGAGGTGATCGAGGCAGGCGCCTGCGGGGTGCACATCGACTTCACGTGGGTGACGGATTCGCATGGCCGGCGCCTCGACAAGGACCTCCCGCCGGTCGAGGCGTACGGCCTCGTGCTCACCCCGCTGCGCGAGCGCTTCGGCGATGGCTTCGTCGCCAACCTCAACGTCCTGAACGGTGCGACGTTCGAGGAGTGCCTGAGCCCCGCGACCGCCGGCCTGGCCGAGGTCGCCCCGTGTGCGGCGGGCCACCCCGAGGCCTTCGTGCTCCCGGCCGTGCGCACCCTGCAGGACTGGAGGCCGGTGAAGTCGTGCTGAACCAGGTCTCGATAGGCACCCGACTGCCCTTCGTAGGTCTCGTTCGTGCCCGGGTAATCCACCGGCGTGCTCGACGTCCCGTTGGCCACCTCCGTGAGGTCGTCATACTCGGGGGCCAGGTAGAGGGTGACGTCCTGCACGTCGTCGGCGTCGGCCGGCACGCTCCAGGTCCGGACCGCCTCGATCACCCAGGCCTGGCCGGTCTCCCCGATCACGAAGTCATCCCCGGTGATGCCATCGGTGTCAGCCCATGCGACGTTGCTCCGGTTCGCGCCCGCCGTGTTGTTGAGGTTCGCCGCGGGCAGGCCGCGATCGACGGACGGTGTTGCGTCGATCGCACCGGCCGGCGCCGCTGTCACCGCCAGCGCGCAGATCAGGAGGAGGACCAGTGCCCCCGTCGTCGTTCTGGATCGCATGGTGGAGCTCCGTTCTGGGACCCGTTGGTATCCCGCCGTCTGCAGAGGTGCACGTTCACACCCGTGGTGACGCGGTAAGGACGCTCGGCACACTGGCGCGACAGAATGAACACTCCGTGAGAAGCGGTTGACGGCGTGCAGTGCTGAGGACCGACGCCCGCGACCAGGACGAGGCCTCAGGAACCGTCGAGATCCATCGCGTCCGAGGTCCAGCCGCGTTCGACCATCCAGTCGTGCACGCACCCCGCCACCGCGGTGTAGCCCTCGGCGGTCAGGTGGACCGGGTCGCTGGTGAGTGATGGGGGGACGGCGTCGGCGGCCATCGCCTCGACGTCGACCACCGAGGGCGCGATGCCGGCCCGGTCCATGCCCGTGTCGATCAGGCACCGGCGGACGTCGATGAGGTGGTCGGGCCACCGATCGGCCAGCGCGGTGTTGACCGCGGCGATCGCGTCGTAGGTCGGGGTGCCGCTCCCCTCCGAGACGCCGAAGTTCAGGACGGTCAGGACCGCGAACCGGTCCTCTGCCGCCCCGTGGTGCTCGATGATCGCCTGGGTGTCCGCCACGATCCGCTCGGGATCGTCGTGGTTGTTCCGTCCGAGCCACAGGATCGGCTGGTGGTCGCGGTACGCCTCTGCCGTGGTCGAGACGAACTGCGCCGCGTCCGTCACGACCGGCTCGCCGGGCTCGTCCCGCTGGAAGGTGTAGGAGCCGTTGGGCCCTGAGATCAACCGACCGTCCACGCCGGCCAGACGGCCGAGCAGCACCGACGGGCCCTGCAGGAGCAGCTCGACGTTCGGGCTGACCGCCACCTCCCCGGCCGGCGGGATCTGCCCACCGGCGACGTCCAGGACCGTGGGGATCGCGTTGGCGCGGGCGGCGATCTCCGCCGACCCCTCCCCACCCACACCGAAGTTCACCACGTCGACGCCGAGCAGCTCGCCGAGCACGGCCGGGGCGTGGACGCCCCCGCCGCCCTGCCCGGCGGTCAACCCGTCACCCCACCAGACCCAGGCCGGTTCGGGGACCGGATCGACGGCCGGGGTCGGCACGGCGTCCCCCTGTGCCCGGACCGTTGCGGGGGCCAGCACCACAGGCTCGGCGGTATCGGTGCGGCGCGGCTCGTACTGGGCGAGCACGAGGAACAGGACCGCGACCCCCGCCAGGGCCAGGCCGAAGCGCAGGTGCTCGGTCCGACGCCACCAGCGCGCCCGGTGCCGCCGCCGTCTCCATCCAGGCATGGCCGGGCATGGTGCCATCGGCGACCGGCTGCGCCCGCATCCCCTCACCGTGCGCGTGGGAGAGGTCGGCAGGGCGTGACCTCGTCACCCGCTGAACGGCCCCGCCAACGGCACCTGCGACAGCTCGGCGACCAGCGCCGCCTCGGTCTGGGAGCGCCCCCACGGCAGCCGGCGCAGCACCTGGCTGTGGCGGGACAGCCACGACAGGTCCGACTCGTCGCAGAACCCGATCGCACCGTGCGCCTGGTGGCAGATCCGGAAGACCGCCTCGGCCGCCTCGAGCGCGGCCAGCCGCAGGGCCAGCGCGTCCCCCCAGGCCGATGGCCGGTCCTCGCCGAGCGACCACAGCGTGTAGCGGGCCAACTCGACCAGGCCCAACCGGTGGACCTCGACGTCGGTCAACGCGAACCGCAGGGCCTGGAAGCTGGCCAGCGGGGCGCCGAACTGCTCGCGCTCGGTCACGTACCGGTAGGTGTGGCCCGCGGTGCCGTCCAGCACCCCCAGCAACGTCCAGCACTGCAGGGTGACCAGCCGCGCGAGCTCGTCCCGGCCCTCCGTCTCCGCCCACGGCCCGACGACGACATCCGCGGCGAAGAACCCCAACCGGCTCCGCACCGGCGCGGCCTCCTCGACCACGGCCGAGGAGAACCCGTCACGCACCGCCCGCCACACCAACCCCAACCCCGCGTGCCCCACCCGGGGGACGTCCGGGTCGACGTGCACCAGCGCGTCGACGCCGTCGAGCCCCGTCGCGGCGACACGCTCGGCCACCGGGTACGGCAGCGCCACCCGTCCCGCTGCCCGGCACGCCGCGGCGGCGGCTTCGAGCTCCACACCATCGGTGGAGGGGTCCAGGTCCCACACCCCCAGCGACCCGAGCAGCTCGCCGTACCCCACCCGCACGTCGGGGTCGGCCTCGGCCGCCCGGGCCAGGTCCACGCCGCCCTCCGCCTCCAGCGCGTCGGTGACGACGGCGCCGAACTGCTCGGCCTCGGGGCTCAGGAGCTCAGCCACCGTTCCCCCCGAGGATCCGGCGGGCCAGCAGCAGCCGCTGCATCTCGATCGTCCCCGACGCCACCGACGACGCCTGCGCGTAGCGCCAGTGGTCCTCGACGGCCCGGGTGAACCGGTCGTCGGCGCCGAGCCCCTGTGCCCCGACGATGTCCATCAGCACCTCGGCGACCTCCTGGTCGAGCTGGGTCACCGCGATCCGGTAGGCCGCGGCCTGCCCGGGGTCCGCGGCGCCGTCCTCCTGGCCCTGGAGGACCCGGTAGGCCAGCAGCCGCGCCCGGCGGGTGTGCACCAACGCGGCCGCCCACCGCTGCCGCAGGGCGTCGGGCACCGCCGACCACCGCAGCCCCAGCACCTGCGGCGCCTCCTGCAGCAGCCGCTCGCAGCGGGCGTACCGGGCGATGCCGACGCGCTCGAACGCCAGCGCCTCGCGCACGAGGTCCCAGCCGTCGTGGACGTCGCCGAGGACGTCGTCGGCGGTGACCTCCAGCCCGTCGATGAACACCTCGTTGAGGTGGTGGGGCCCCAACATCGACGGGATCGGCCGCACCTCGATGCCCGGGCGGTCCATCGGGACCAGGAACACCGTGATGCCGTGGTGCTTGCGCCCCTCGTCAGCGGTCCGGGCCAGCAGGAACAGCCAGTCGGCCATGCCGGCGTACGACGTCCAGACCTTCTGGCCGTGGACCGTCCAGCCACCGCCGTGGGCCACCGCGCGGGTCCGCAGGGATGCGAGGTCCGACCCGGCCTCGGGTTCGGAGAACCCCTGGCACCACACGACCTCACCGGCGGCGATGCGGGGCAGGTGCGCCGCCTTCTGCGCCGGCGTGCCGAACCGCTCGATGGCGGGTCCGACCCAGTTGACGCCCATGTACTGCGCGCCGCGGGGCTCGAAGGCCGCCCACATCTCCTCGCGCAGCGCGGCCTGCTCCCACACCGTGCCGTCCCGGCCGCCCATGTCGGCGGGCCACGCCAACGTCAGCAGCCGTCGCTCGCCGAGCACCCGGCAGAACGCCTGGGCGGCCTCGAAGTCCGCCGGGTCGTCGGTGAACGCACCCATGAAGTCCGCCGGCACGTGGGCGTCGACCAGGTCGCGGAGCTCCGCGCGGATGCCGTCGACGGCCTCCAGCGGTCCGTAGGGGATCATCCGATCAGCCCCCCGTCGCCGAGCAGGCCGACGACCCGTGAGCGGTGCCAGCGGCCGTCGCCGAACAGCGCCTCGTCGAGCTTCGCGCGCTTCAGGTGGATGTGCAGGTCGTGCTCCCAGGTGTAGCCGATGCCGCCGTGCAGCTGGATGGCCGTGCCGGCCGCGCGGGCGGCGACCCCGCAGGCGAGGTCCTTCGCCATCGACGCGGTCCGCGATGCCGTCGCCGCTCCCGCACCGACCTCGACGGCCGCCTGGTCGAGGAGGACCCGTGCGCCCTCGAGGCCGACCAGCACGTCGGCCGCCTGGTGCTTGACCGCCTGGAAGGACCCGATCGGGCGGCCGAACTGCTCGCGCTGCCGGGTGTACGTGGTGGTCATCTCGAGCACGCGCGACGTGATGCCCACCGCATCGGCCGCCATCGCCACCGCCACCCGGTCCACCAGCGCCTCGATCGCGGTGTCCGCCGTCGACCCGACGGCCAGCACGGCGTCCGGTCCGACGGCCACGCCGTCCAGGGCGAGGCGTCCGAGCGACCGCGTCCGGTCCACCGTCGGCTGGTGCACGACCGACACCCCGTCGGCTGCCGTCTGGACGACTGCCAGCACCGCACCCGCTGAGGACGACACCGCCCGCACCACCACCACGTCCGCGCCGACGAGGTCCACGACGAACGACGCGGTGCCGTCGAGCACCCACCCCTCACCCGTCTCCTGCGCCGCGACGCGCTCGCCCGACGAGAACACCCCTGGCATCGCGACGGCCCCCGCCAGCGACCCGTCGACCAGCGGGGGCACCCACCGCTCGCGCTGGTCGTCCGAGCCGGCCGCCAGCAGAGCGCCGACGCACAGCACGCCGGTGCCGAGCAGCCGGGTCGACGCCGACGCCGCCCCGCAGCCGCGCAGCACGACGGCGAGCTCGGACAGCCCCGCCCCGCCGCCGCCCAACGACTCGGGCACGTCGATCCCGACCCACCCCATCTCCGCCACCGCGCGATCGAGGGCGGCGGCACCCCCACCGTCCACCACCCGGTGGACGACCTCGGACGACGACGCCTCGGCCAGGAACTGGTCCACGACCTCGCGCAGCGCCCGCCGGTCGGCGTCGAGCTCGGGGAGGATCACGCCGCCCTCGGCTCTCGTGGCAGGCCCAGGGCGCGCTCGCCGATGATCGTCCGCTGGATCTCACTGGTCCCGCCGGGGATGGTCCACTCCCACGAGGCGATGAAGTCGAGCAGCCACGCACCGGACTCCCACCCCCCGCTGGCGGGGCGGTCGGTCTCGAGGTGCGCACCCAGCCCGGCGACCGACGTCCCGAAGTCCATCAGCCGCTGCAGCAGCTCGCTGTAGGTCAGCTTGACGATCGAGGCCAGCGCGCCGGCTTGGGCATCGGTCAGGTCATCGGACACCGCCCGGCCGACCAGCAGCCGCAGGGACTCCACCTCCGCGGCGAACCCGCCCAAGCGATCACGGACCAGCGCATCGTCGAGGAGCGACCCGCCACCCTGTGACCCGCCACCCGGCAACCCCCCACCCGGCATCGGCGACGACCGGGCCAGGTCCACCAGCCAGCCGTACCCGAGCGCCAACCGCTCGGCCAGCTCGACCATCGTCGCCGCCCGCTCGGAGTTCAACGTGGTCTGGGCGACCCGCCATCCCTCGTCCTCGGGTCCGATCCGGTTGGCGACCGGCACCTCGACATCGTCCAGGTACACCTCGCAGAAGTGCTCCTCACCGGTGGCCTGGCGGATCGGCCGCACCTCCACCCCGTCCGCCCGCATGTCCATGACCAGGTAGGTGATGCCGTGGCGCGTCGGCGCGTCGGGATCCGTCCGGACCAGCAGCAGGCACCAGTCCGCGTACATCGCCATGCTGGCCCACGTCTTCTGGCCGTTGACGACGTACACGTCGCCGTGGCGCTCCGCCCGGGTGCGCAACGACGCGAGGTCCGACCCGGCGCCGGGCTCGCTGAACCCCTGACACCACACCTCACCGGCGCGGATGGCCGGCAGGTGGCGCTCCTGCAGCTCCCCCGAGCCGCCGTGCAGCAGCGTCGCCGCCGCGTGGTGCAGGGAGATGAAGTGGAGGGACAGGCGCGGCGCGTCGGCCCGCGCGAGCTCGGAGAAGATGACCGCCTGCTCGGCGGGGGAGTACCCGCCGCCCCACGCCGCCGGCCAGTGGGGGACCGCCCAGCCGCCGGCCTCGAGCCGGGCCAGCCAGTCCTGCTGGAACGCGACGTAGTCGTCCCGCGACACCCCGGCCTGGGTCCGCCGCCAGTCGCGCGGCACGTGCTCTGCACACCACGCGCGGATGCGGGACCGCAGCTCGTCGTGGGTGTCCCCTGCCACGCGCTGCCTCCTGCTGTCGCTCACCGATGCCGCTTGGCTCGAATCTATAATCTTTATAAAGTAACAGCAACCCGATGGAGAGGATGACTCGGATGTACGACGAATTGCCCCCCGAGGTCGAGGTCCGCGCCGACGGGCCCGTCCGCGTCGTGACGATGCAGCGCCCCGAGCACCTGAACGCCGTGGACGAGGCGATGCACGACGGCCTGGTCGCCGTCTGGGGTCGGCTGGCCGCTGACGCCGAGGCCCGGTCCGTGGTGCTGACCGGCGCCGGCAGCGCGTTCAGCGCGGGCGGGGACTTCGACTGGATCGCGGAGATCAACGCCAGCGACGCGAGGGCATCCGACGCCGCGGCCGGTGCGGCCGCGCTGATCACGGCCATGCTCGGCTTCCCGCTGCCCGTCGTCGCGGCGGTCAACGGTCCCGCGGTCGGACTGGGCTGCAGCCTGACGGTGATGAGCGACATCGTCGTCATGTCCGCCGACGCCCACCTGGCCGACCCCCACGTCGCCGTCGGCCTGGTCGCCGGCGACGGGGGCGCGCTGTGGCCGTCCCTGACCAGCATGCACATCGCCAAGGAGTTCCTCTTCCTGGGGCGACGCCTGCCGGCCGAGGAGGCCTCCCGCCACGGACTGGCCAACCGCGTCGTCCCGGCCGACCAGGTGCTGGACGAGGCGATGGACCTGGCCCGCCGGCTGGCGGACCTGCCCCCCCAGGCGGTGCAGGACACCAAGCGCACCCTCAACACGCAGTTGCTGGCCGGGTGGCCGGCCATCGAGCTCGGCGTGACCGCCGAACGGGCGTCCATGCGCTCGGCGGCGCACATCGCGCGCATCGCCGCCCTGCGCGACGGTCGGGGTTGACCACGCCTCCGCCATCCTTATAAGTTTATAAAGATAGAGCCGATTGTTGATCGGAGCCCGCGGGCTCCAGGAGGGACGCAGGTGCGAGGCATCACATGGAGGACCCCCGGGTCCCGAGCCCACACTCCCACGCGACTGATCGCCGCCATGGCGGTGCTGCTGCTGGCCCTCGGCCTGGCGGCCTGCGGCGGCGACGACGCCGACGCGCCCGCCGCGGCTGACCCGGACGACACCGCGGGCGACACGGCACAAGCCGAGGACGAGGCCGACACCGAACCCGCCGATGACGAGGCCGAGCCCACCGACGCTGCCGACGACACGGGCGCGACCGGGGGAGAGGGCGCCGACGACGACGCCGACGACCCTGCCGACGGCGAGCCGATCGTGATCGGCCTGCTGCCCACCTTGACCGGGCCGACCGCGGCCCTGGGCCAGCTGTTCACCGACGGGGCCACCGCCGCCGTCGAGCACGTCA
Source organism: Euzebya sp. (assembly GCF_964222135.1). Classification (NCBI taxonomy): domain Bacteria; kingdom Bacillati; phylum Actinomycetota; class Nitriliruptoria; order Euzebyales; family Euzebyaceae; genus Euzebya; species Euzebya sp. The sequence continues at coordinate 129,274 of NZ_CAXQBR010000067.1, read as the reverse complement.
ACGCCCAGGGCGGCGTCCTCGACGGTCGTCCCCTCGAGCTGCAGACCGTCGACACCGCGGGCGACCCGACCCAGGCCGCCAGCGGCGCGCGCCAGCTGATCCAGGACGGCGTCGTCGGCATCATCGGCTCGTCGCTGTCCGGCGAGTTCCTGGCCGAGGCCCCGATCATCGACGAGGCCGGCATCCCCACCCTCACCTCCGCCACCGCCAACTCCATCTGGGAGGCCGGCGCCAACCCGTGGGCGTTCAGCACCGGCGAGTCCGGCGACCTGAACGTCGGCACCGCCGCGCAGTACCTGCTCGACACCGCCGGCGTCGAGGAGATCGGCATCATCTACGAGGACGGCGCCTTCGGGCAGGAGGCCGCCGAGGCCGCTGAGGCCCTGCTCGCCGAGGAGGGCGCAGAGGCCGTCGCCGTCGTCAACTTCCCACCGAACGCCACCGACGTCACCGGTCAGCTGAACCAGCTGCAGGACGCCGGCGCGACCGGCCTGATGTACTGGGGCCTCGGACCCGGTCTGGTCCGCACCCTCCAGGGCCTCGAGACCCTCGGCTGGGAGGTCCCGACCACCGCCCCTGCGGTCATCGGTGAGGCCGGCGTCCGCGAATCGGTCGGGGAGGAGACCCTGGCCCAGGCCGTCGGCGTGCCGATCCCCCTGGCGTTCCTCTCCGACGAGCCCGGCACCCCCGGCCCCGAGACGACCGACCTGACCCAGGCCTTCTTCGACCGCTTCGGCCAGATGTTCGGCGAGGAGAAGCTGCAGGGCGAGCACCTGAACGCCTCGCTGTGGGCGGACGGCGTGTTCATCCTCGCCGAGGCCATCGACCGGGCCGGCTCCACCGACCCCGAGGCGATCCGCGAGGCCCTCGAGAGCGGCGAGCCCTTCCAGGTCACCCGCGGCACGCGGACCTACACACCCGACGACCACGTCGGCATCACCTTGGACCAGCTGTCGGGCTTCAACGCCGGCCAGCAGTGCCAGGGCACCTGCGCGGCACCTGAGGGTCTGTTCGACTAGGACGGGGCGACCAGCGCCACATGGACTTCATCAACTTCCTGGTCATCCCGGCCCTGGTCTCAGGCAGCGTGTACGCGCTGGTCGCCACCGGCTTCAACGTCGTCGAGCGCACCACCCGGGTGCTGAACTTCGCCCACGGCGAGCTGATCGTCTGGGCACCGATGGCCGCGCTCGTCAGCTACACGATCCTCGACTGGCCGGCCTGGGTGGCGCTCGTGGCCGCGGTCGTCGTCCCGGTGGCGCTGGTGCTGGTCGAGGAGGTCGTCGCCATCCGGCCCTTCATCGGCCAGCCCGGCCAGTACCCCTGGATCCTCTCCACCCTGGGCGTCAGCCTGATCCTGCAGCAGGCCGCGTTCGCCCCCTTCGAGGGGCAGGTGCAGTCCTTCCCGATCGCCCTGCCCCGCCAGCCGCTCGAGGTGGCCGGGGCGCGGCTGAGCCCCCAGGGGCTGCTGGTGATCGTCGCCGCCGTGGTCGTGCTGATCGCCCTGACCTGGCTGTACGACCGCACGGACCTGGGGCGGATGCTGACCGCGGTCGCCGAGGACGCCGACGGCGCCCGCATGATCGGCATCTCCCCGACGCGGATGTCGCGGATCGCGCTGATGATCTCCGCCCTGGTCGCCGCGGTCACCGGCCTGGTCGTCGCCCCGATCTTCCTGGTCGAGCCCCACACCGGCTTCGGCCTGGTGTTCATCGGCTTCGTCGCCGCCGCGATCGGCGGGCTGGCCAACATCACCGGTGGGTACATCGGCGCCTACGTCGTCGGGTTCGTCATCCAGGCGACCGCGTACCACCTGAGCGCGGTGTGGGTGAACGCCGTCGTCTTCGGCTGCTTCCTGCTCTTCTACCTGGTCCGCCCCACCGGCCTGTTCAGCGGCACCACGCTGCGGGAGGTCTGAGGGGTGCACGCGCGCCGTCGACTGGCCGACCCGATCGTCCACGGGCCGCTGGCCGCGGTCGCCATCGGCGTCGCCGGCGCGGTCCTGGGCGTCGCCTCCTACGAGACGTACCTGCTGTCCCTCGCCCTGCTGTACGGCATCGCCGCGATCGGCCTGAACGTCCCCGCCGGCCTGTTCGGGCAGCTGTCCCTCGGCCAGGGCGCCGCCTTCGCCGTCGGCGCCTACACCAGCGCCATCCTGACCACGACCCTCGACGCGCCGGTCGTCATCGGGCTGGCCGCCGCACTGGTCGTCGGCACCGCAGCCGGCGCGGTGATGGGGCTGCCCGCCGGCCGGCTGGGCGTCATCGGCCTGGCCATGGTGTCCCTCGGCCTGACCTTCGTCGTCCAGGACGCCGCCCGCGGTCTCGACATCACCGGCGGGGTCGGCGGCGTGCTCGGCATCCGCGCCCCGCTGGTGTGGGGGATGGACGACGCCGGCGCCGGCGAGCTGTTCTTCGCCACCCTGGCCCTGGCCCTGGTCGTCTACCTGGGCGCCTCCGCGCTGCGGCTGTCCCACTTCGGCCGGGCCGCGCTGGCGATCAAGGCCGACGAGCTGGGCGCCGCGGCCCTCGGCATCGCCGTGTACCCGGCTAAGGTCGCCGGGTTCGCCCTGGGCACCGGCGTCGGCGCGCTCGGCGGGGCGATGTTCAGCTACCTGTCCACCGCGATCACGCCGGACTTCTTCGACGTCCACCTGTCGGTGCTGTTCTTGATCATGGTGGTCCTCGGCGGCCCCGGCACCCGCTCCGGTCCGGTGCTCGGGGCGGCCATCGTCGGCATCCTGCCGATCCTGCTGTCCGGCCACCCGGCGCTCAGCAGCTACATCTACGGCGGGCTGATCATCGTCGCGATCCGGGTGCTGCCCCGCGGCATCGTGTCGCGGACCAGCGTGCCGGTGCCCGATCGGCTGCTGCCCACCCCACCCCCGGCCGACACCGCCGCACCGGCGGAGGACCCGCAGAGGCCGACCGCGCCCGCCGACACCGGCGCCCAGCTGGACGCCCGCGGCCTGCGCCGCTCCTTCGGCGGCGTCGTCGCCCTGGACGACGTCGACGTCACCCTGCGCGGCGGGCAGGTCCTGGGGGTCATCGGTCCCAACGGGTCGGGCAAGACCACCCTGGTCAACGTCCTGTCCGGCTACTACCCGCCCGAGGCCGGCGAGGTCCGCATCGACGGCACGCCCGTCGCCGTCGGCGACCCGGTCGCGCTGGCGACCGAGGGCGTCAGCCGCACCTTCCAGGTCCCCAAGGTCTTCGGCGACCTCAGCGTCGACGAGCACCTCGCCCTCGCGCGTCGCGGCGCCACCGGCCCACCGGCGCACCGGGAGCGGTTCGAGGGGCTGGCCATGACCTTCCTCCGCGACACCGGCCTGCTCGACCAGCGCCGCGCCACCGTCCGCACCCTCGCCCACGGCACCAGGCGGTTCCTCGAGGTCGGCATGGCCGTCCTGCGCGCGCCCCGGCTCCTGCTCCTCGACGAACCCGCCGCCGGGCTGTCCGCAGAGGACATGGCCCTGCTCGGCCAGCTGATCACCCGCGTCGCCGCCGAGGGCGTCCCGGTCGTGCTCGTCGAGCACCACCTGGAGCTGGTCCACGACGTCTGTGACACCGTCGCGGTCATGAACCTGGGCGCGATCCTGTGGAGCGGCCCGCCGGCCGAGCTGCAGGACAGCCCCGAGGTCCGTGAGGCGTACCTGGCATGACCCAGCCCGACACGAGGGGAGCGACATGGCCGAGCTGACCTGCCGGGACGTGACCGTCCGCTACGGCGGCGTCCACGCGGTCACGGTCGACCGGCTCGACGTGCCCGACGCGACGTGCGTCGCCGTCGTCGGCCCCAACGGCGCCGGCAAGACGTCCCTGCTGCGCGGCCTGAGCGGCCTCGAAGCCGTCGACCGCGGGGCGGCGATCACCCTGGACGGCACGCCGCTGCACGACCTGCCCGCCGAGACCCGCGTCCGCGCCGGCCTGGGCCACGTGCTCGAGAACCGCCACGTCTTCCCGCGGCTGAGCGTCCGCGAGAACCTGACCCTCGCCCACGTCGCCACCGCTGGCCGCCGCGGCGGCGACGCCGACCTGCGCCGCGCCCTCGACGTGTTCGGTGAGCTCGAGGAGATGTTCGACACCCCCGCCAGCGCCCTCAGCGGCGGCCAGCAGCAGTTCCTCGCCTTCGCCCGCGCGCTGATGGCCCGTCCCCGCGTCCTGCTGCTCGACGAGCCGACCGTCGGCCTTGCCCCCCGCCTGGTGGCCCGCATCTCCGAGGGGATCGAGCAGGTCCTGGCCGCCGGCACCGCCGTGCTGCTGGTCGAGCAGCGCCTGGAGGTCGTCCAGCGCGTCGCCTCGGTCGCCCACATCCTGGTCAGCGGCACGGTCGCCGAGACCGCCGACCCGACCGCCGCCGACTTCGGCGACATCGTCCACCGCCGCTACCTGGGACAGACCACATGAGCCAGCCGACGGATGAGACCCGGCTGGACGGCAAGGCCGTCGTCGTCACCGGCGCCGGTCGCGGGCTGGGCGCCGCCTACGCCCTGGCGTGCGCCGCCGCCGGCGCGGCCGTCGTCGTCAACGACATCGACGGCGACGCCGTCGAGGAGGTCGTCGGCACGATCACCGACGCGGGCGGCACCGCCATGGCCGCTGTCGGGTCGGTCGCCACCGCCGAGTCGGCCGCGGCGGTCGTCGACCGCTGCGCCGCCGAGCTCGGCGCCGTCGACGGGTTGGTCGCCAACGCCGGGATCTTCCCCGAGGGCCCGCCCTGGGAGATCACCCCCGAGCAGGTCGAGGCGTGCACCGCCACCAACGTCGTCGGCGTCCTGGCCTGCGGCACCCGTGCGATCAGCCACATGGTCAGCCAGGGCCGCGGCGGATCGATCGTGACCGTCACCTCCGGCGCGGCCCTCGGCATGCCCGCGATGAGCCTCTACGCCGCCTCGAAGGGCGCGGTCCTCTCCGCCACGTGGGCCTGGGCCACCGACACCGGTGGCACCGGGATCCGGGTCAACGCGATCTCGCCGCTGGCCCGCACCCCGATGGTGGAGGCGTCACCCTCGGGCCGCGGCCGCGTCGACCCCTCCCACCGTCCCGAGGACGTCGCCCCCCTGGTCGTCGCGCTGCTGTCCGACGCCACCGCACCGATCACCGGGCAGGTGGTCCGCTTCGACGGGCGGACCCTGTCGACCCTGTCGCCACCTGCCTTCGACGGGCCGGGGGTGACCCGGCCGGCGTGGGAGGCTGCGGAGGTGGCCGCGGCCCTCGCCGGCCTGTCGACCGACGACGACCGCTGAGGAGGGACCGATGGGACACGACGCGCTGACGTGGCGGGCGATGGGGTACCACACCGACCAGTGGATCGGCTGGCTGCTGCCGCTGGCGGCGGAGTGGTGGCCGGACCGCGACGCGCTGGTGCTGGCCGACGAGCGGATCACCTTCGCCGCGCTGGCCGTCCGGTCCCGGCAGATCGCCGCGCAGCTGACCGCCCTCGGCATCGGCCCCGGCGACACCGTGTCGTGGACGCTCGGGAACTCCGTCGACGCGGTCGCGGTGGCCAGCGCCATCTGGCACGTCGGCGCGACCAGCAACCCGGTCGTGCCGATCTACCGGGCGCACGAGCTGACCGCGGTGCTGACCCAGGTGCGGCCTGCCGCGGTCGTCGTCCCGTCGGACTACCGCGGACGTGACTACACCGCCGAGTTCGACGAGGTGCTCGCGACCACCGACCTGCGGCTGCGTGGACGCATCGTGGCGGGGGAGGGGAGGGACGGCTGGCAGCCCCTCACGACCGCCGCCGCCGGCGGTGACGCGCCCGACATCGACGTGACCAGCCGGCCCGGCGATGCGCCGTGCCTGGTGCTGTTCACCTCAGGCACCACCTCGGCGCCCAAGGGGGCGGTGCACACCAGCGCCACGCTGCTGCACGAGTGCCGGGCCATGGCGACGGACTGGGCGCTGACGTGGCGCGACGCGATGTTCATGGCCTCCCCCCTCACCCACATCACCGGGTTGCTGCAGGGGTTCCTGGTGCCGGCGATGACCGGGGCGACCGCGGTGCTGCAGGACCGCTGGGACCGCGACGCCGCGATCGAGCTGATCGAGTCCGAGGGCGTCACCTACGCCGCGGGCGCCACCCCCTTCCTGCAGGGGATCGTCGACGCCTACACCCGGCGGGGGACGAGGCCCACGACGTTGCGGCAGTTCACCTCCGGCGGCGCGTCGGTCCCCCCACAGCTGATCGAGGACGCCGACGGGCTGGGCATCGCCGCCCACCGGTTGTGGGGCATGACCGAGCTGCCGACCGCCACGCGCGCCAACGACACCGTCGACCTGTGGCACCGCGCCCACACCGACGGGCAGGTCGCCATCGGGGTGCAGGCGGAGGCCGTCGACGCGCAACGCCAGCCGCTGCCACCGGGCAGCGAGGGTGAGCTGCGGATCCGCGGGCCCGAGCGGATGGTCGGCTACCTGGACCCCGCGATGGACGTCGAGGCCATCGACGCCGACGGCTGGTTCTACACCGGCGACGTCGGCGTGGTCTCAGCCGACGGGTTCGTGTCGATCACCGGGCGGATCAAGGAGATCATCAACCGGGGCGGTGAGAAGTTCAGCGTCCGCGACATCGAGGAGGCGATCCTGCGCCACCCCCAGGTCAGCGATGTCGCCGTGGTCGGGGTGCCCGACGATCGACTGGGTGAGGGGGTCGCCGCGGTGGTGGTCGCCGACGTCGCGGATGCGGGGGCGCTTCACCCCCCGCTGGCCGGCTTCCTCGAGGACCTGGGGCTGGCCCGCCAGAAGCTGCCGACCACCGTCGTGGTGGCGACCGACCTGCCCCGCACCGCGTCGGGCAAGCTGCGACGCAACCAGATCGTCGACGACCTGACCACTGGGAGACGCCCATGACCCGCACCGCGCTCATCACCGGCGGGAGCGGCGGCATCGGTCGAGCCTGCGGCCGGCGGCTGGCCGAGCTTGGCTACGATGTCGTCCTCGCCGCCCGGCGACAGGACCGGCTCGCGCAGATCGCTGAGGAGTTGAACGTCGAGGGAGTGGTCGCCGACGTCACCGACGAGGACGACGTCCTCCGGCTGTGCGGCGTTCGGCCGAGCTGGTCGGTGTTGGTCCACGCCGCCGGCACGCTGGACGGCAGCGACATCGCCCAGCAGCCCACCGACGTCTTCGACGACGTCTACCGGACGTTGCTGCGGTCGACGTACATGCTGTCCAAGCACACCGCGGCGCGGATGGCGCCCGGCGGCCGGCAGATCCTCATGGGATCGACCGCGGGGCTGCGGCCGATGAAGGGTCTGTCGGCGTACTCGGCGTTCAAGGCGGGTCTGAACGCCTTCGCGGCGGTCGGCGAGGCGGAGCTCGAGGAGCACGGCATCGGTGTGCACGTCATCGCCCCCGGGCCGGTCGACACCCCGATGCTGCGCCACAGGTGGCACTCGCTGGTGCCGGACGACGTGGCGGACGCCGTCGCGTTCCTCGTCGGCCTGCGTCCGGGCGTGGCGGTGCCCCTCATCGAGATGCGCATGGCCAAGACCGGCCCGTTCGCGCCGGACCTGACGGGCGGGTCGGCTGGGGTGGGGGAGGTCTGAGTGAGCGGAGTCGGACGTCCCCCGTCGCGCGCCAGGGGGATCAGGTTGGCCGAGATCGTCGCCGCGGATTTGCGCGAGCAGATCCTGACCGGCGGCTTCGACGGCGACTCGCTGCCCAAGCAGGACGACCTGATGGACATGTTCGGCGTGTCGGGCCCGTCGCTGCGGGAGGCGCTGCGGATCCTCGAGGCCGAGGGGCTGGTCACGGTCCGGCGCGGCAAGGTCGGCGGGGCGGAGATCCACCGGCCCTCTGGCGCCTCGGCGGCCTACATGACGGCGGTGACGCTGCAGGGGGAGCGGACGACGCTGGACGACCTGTCCGACGCGCTGCGGATGCTCGAACCACCGTGCGCCGCGCTGTGCGCGGAGCGGCCGGACCGGGAGGCGCTGGGCGAGTCGTTGGAGGCGAACCTGACGGCGACGGAGGAGGCGATCGGCGACGGGGTGGAGTTCACCAGCCTGGCCCGGGGGTTCCACGGCATCGTGGTCGATCATGTCCTGAACCCCGCGATCAGGCTGGTGGTCCGGAGCCTGGTGTCGGTGTGGACAGCCCAGCAGGAGACCTGGGCGGACCAGGCGTCGCTGGAAGGCCGCTACCCCGACACCGACAGCCAGGTCGCGGTCTTCCGCACCCACCGCCGCATCGCGCGGGAGATCCTGGCGGGGGAGGGGGCGGCGGCGGAGCGGACGGCCCGCAAGCACCTGGAGGCCTCCCACGCCGTGGTGCTGGCCGACCTGGGCGGCGGCCGGCTGATCGACGCGGTGTCGGCCCGGGCGGTGGAGGAGTTCCGGCGCCAGACGTGATGGTCTGACGACCGGCCGGTCGGCACTGCGGTGGCGCGCCGAACATCGTCCGGGAGGCCGAGACGGCCCGCAAGGGGACGTTCGCTTGAACTCGATGGCCCGCGCGATCGTGGAGGCGACCGCGACAGCGGTGGTCTCCAACCCCGCCTGCTCCGCGGTCCACGGCGCCAGGAGCCTAGAGACCGTTGCCGCCGACTGGGCGAAGGGCCGCCGCAGCTGGACCAAGGTCCGCCAGGGTGGTCGCTGGTACGCGGGTCGACGCGGTCAGGTGCGTACGCGCAGGTCCATAGTGCTCGTGGTCGGCGCCTGGAGTAGGCGGACGTCCCGGCGAGGGACTCTCGTCAGCAGGGCGACCATGACGCCGACGGTGGCTGCGAGGGCACCCGTCCGGACCCCTCTGCTCGCCACGACGCGCACCCTGTCCGTCAGGCCCGCGCTGCTGGCGTCCTTTCAAAGGTGACGCCGGCTCAGGGTGCATAACAACGGGTGACGTGCCATCCGCAACATCGCTGGAAGTGACTCTCCCATCAGGAATCGTCCGGACCTGGTTGTGGACCGTGATCCCCCATCAGCGCGGCCAGCACCGCCTGCTCGTGCGCGGTCAGCCGGCGGAGGTCCGCGAGCACCGCGGCCTGCGCCGACCGGACCCGCCGGGCGTCGCCCAGCACGGCCGCGCGCACGTCGGGGTGGTTGACGTCCTCGCCGTCCGTGGCGCGGCGGATCGCGCCGAGCAGGTCGTCGAAGGGCTGGTGCTTGCGGACGAACCCGACCGCGCCCGACTCGAGGGCCTCGGCGATCACGTCGACGTCGTCGATGCCGGTGACGACCAGCACGGCGGCGCCGAGCTCGCGGATCGCCGGCACGAACACCGCCCCCCGGCTGACGCCCGAGCCGAGGTCCATGTCGAGCAGCACCAGGTCCGGCTGCCAGGTGCGCGCTGCGTCGAGCACTCGGCCCCGATCATCCCCTCCGCGGTCACCGCGAGCGCGACGCTCTGGGCCAGCAGGTCGTGGTCCTCGACGATGAGCAGGCGGGGAGGGGGAGGGGTGCTCACGCCGTCCCGTCCCGGCGGACGGCGGGCATGACCACCTCGTAGCGCGCCCGGGTCGAGCACGACGAGCCGTCCGCCCTGGCCGGCCATCAGCTGGGTGCCGATGACGACGTCGAGGCCGTGGTCGGGCGCACCGCCGGGGGAGGAGGGGGCACGCGCCGCCTCGATGCGCAGGTGCACGTGGCCGTCCACGACCCGGGCGGTCGCGGTGACCTCCCCGGGCTCGCCTGTGCCGTCGGGGGTGGCGCAGCGGTCGACGAGGGTGTGGACGACCGCCACGGTGTCGGCGATCCGGCCGTGGACGACCAGGTCGGGCGGGATGTCCACTGCGACGGTGACGCCGCGGAGCCGCGGCTCGCGGAGCAGGCCGTCGAGGGTCGCGGCGAGGGGCAGGTCCGCGCCGGCGTCGTCGGTGACGTCGAGCAGGCGCTGCAGCCGGCCGATCTGGTCGGCGACGGCGTCGTGGAGCCGGGTCCGCTGGGCGGGGTCCAGGTCGTGGGCGTACCGGCCGAGGACGGTGGTGGCGCCGTCGATCGCGGTGATGCTGCTCTTGGCGTCGTGGCGCCGGCCGGCCGCGAGCAGGTCGTCGGCGGCTCGGCGGGCGCGGTCCACCCCGCGGTCCACGACGCTGCCGAACAGCCGGGCCCGCTGCTCGCGGTAGGCCGCGTCGAGGTCCCGCGCCCCGCCGAGGACCGCGAACAGCAGGGCGCCGATGACGGCCACCTGGGCGCCGAGCAGCCAGACCGGGGCGGTCAGGACCGCGATGACCCGGAAAGCCTCGGCGACCGCCAGGCCGACCAGGGTGGGCGCCAGCCAGCCGGCACTGGCCGTCCGCCGGATCAGCCGCGACCGGACGTGGACGGCCGTGGCGACCAGGCCGACGGCGACGACGGCGTGGGTCACCGCTACGGCGGTCGTGGACAGGGGGTCGTCGCCGATCACCAGCGACCCGGCGAGCGCCAGGACCGCCACCCCGAGCGCCGTCGCCCCGAGCCACCAGCCGATCCGCAGGCCCGTGTCGACCTGCGCGGTCCGGCCGGCGACGGCGCACAGGACGATGACGGCGACGAGCACCGCGAGGCGCGTCACGTCCAGCCCGACCTCGGTGGCCCCGGATCCGCCTGCCGCGCCGGGCGGGACGACGGCGAGGACCAGGCCGCCGAAGGCGATGCCGACCAGTGCCGATGATGCGTCGCCGAGGGTCCGCCAGCGCAGCAGCGCGAGCACCGCGACCGCGCCGGCCAGGCCGGCGGCGACGGCCGCGCCCGTGGACCAGCGCTGCACGTCGAGGTCGGCCAGGTCGGCGAGCACCACCGCCGCCAGCGCGGTCGCGGTCAGCCCGGCCAGCGCCATGACGCTCGCCGGCCGATCGGTCCCGGGCGCGGTGGCGTGCGGTGTGGCGACGACGCCACGCCGGTCAGGTCCGCGATAGCTCTGGCGACGCGGGTGTGGGCGTGAGAGGCTCAAGGCTCGAATGCGGCCCGGGGGACCACGGCTTCCCTGGGGGGGACCTGAGGATAGGTGATGACCGCTTCCGAACGATCACCCAATGTTGAGGATGCGCCGCGGGCGGATGAGGCGCTTGAGTCAGACCCGGTGAGGACCGCCCACGCCCCCCGAGTGCTGATCTGCCTGCCACCCGGCCTGTTCGCAGACGCGCTCAGCCGCGCGCTCGCAGCGGCCGAGGTGGAAGTGACGTGCGCCGCGCCGGGGGAGGAGTCGGCGGACGCCGCGTACGACTTGACGATCAGCGTGGACGACCTCGCGGTCGGCGCGCCCCGTCGCGTGGTGCTGCCCGAGGGCGAGGCGGGGCACGCCTACCTCGAGGACGACGAGGGCCGGCGCCGACTGGACGGCGTCCTGGACCTGGTGGCCGCCTGCAAGATCCCGCCATCGGGATCGTGACGGGTCGGGGATCCCGCACTACGGGCAGTCAGCGCGCCTGAACCGGTTACGCATCCGAAACGGTCTCGCGTTACCATCCTTCGCCGTGCCTGAAACCGAGGCAGGGGAGGGAAGTCAGGCGTGGCTGACCGGAAGCGCGCGTTCATCACGGGGATCACGGGGCAGGACGGGTCGTACCTGACCGAGCTCTTGTTGGAGAAGGGCTATGAGGTGCACGGGTTGGTGCGGCGGGGGTCGACGTTCGGGACCGAGCGGATCGATCACCTGTACCTGGATCCGCACCTGGAGGATGCCCGGATGTTCCTGCACTACGGGGATCTGACGGACGCGAACTCGTTGTCGCGGTTGTTGTGGGAGGTGCGGCCGCACGAGGTCTACAACCTGGGGGCGCAGTCCCATGTGGGGGTGTCCTTCGAGAACCCGGTGTACACCGTGGATGCCGATGCGCTGGGGACGTTGAAGCTGTTGGAGGCGTGTCGGCAGCTGGGGGAGGAGTGCCCGCGGTACTACCAGGCGTCGAGCTCGGAGATGTACGGCAAGGTGGTCGAGGTGCCCCAGACCGAGGCGACGCCGTTCCACCCGCGGTCGCCGTACGGGTGTGCGAAGGTGTACGGGTTCTGGCAGTCGGTGAACCACCGCGAGTCCTACGGGATGCATGCGTCGAACGGGATCTTGTTCAACCACGAGTCGCCGCGGCGGGGTGAGACGTTCGTGACGCGGAAGATCACGCGGGCGGCGACGCGGATCAAGCTGGGGCTCCAGGAGAAGGTGTACCTGGGGAACTTGGACGCCAGGCGGGACTGGGGGTTCGCGGGGGACTACGTCGAGGCGATGTGGTTGATGGTCCAGCAGGACGAACCGGGTGACTACGTGGTGGCGACGGGGGAGATGCACAGCGTGCGGGAGTTCGCCGAGGCGACGTTCGCGCTGCTCGACCTGGACTGGGAGCGGTACGTGGGGACCGATGCGCGGTACCTGCGGCCGGCGGAGGTCGACCAGCTGCTGGGGGACGCGTCGAAGGCTCGTGCGGTGCTGGGGTGGACGCCGCGGACGAGCTTCGACGAGCTGGTCGAGATGATGGTGGCCGCGGACATGGAGCTGGCCAAGCGGGAGAAGGCGCTGGTCGACGCCGGCCTCGGCACCATCGAGTGGCAGACCGGCCGCCCGGGCGACTGAGCGAGTGATGCGCGTCCAGAAGTCCAGACGTTGCGAGGCCCAGCCTCGAGGCCACGTTGCAGAGCGAGCAAGGAGCAACCAAGGATGGTAGCCAGAAAATGGTGAGGACGCCCCATCAGTTCATCCGCAGCCCAGAGCATGAGGCGCAGATCGACTAGGCGTCCCATATCGGCCCCGGCATTCCTTCGTTGCCAAGCACCACCTGAGTTAGTACCCAAGAACCAGCTCGGTCGAAAGCGCTTAAGCTAAGAACGGAGCCCCAAATTGCCCCGACTAATGACGATCGTGACAACCCTCAATGAGGCTGATGTGATTGGAAGGTGCCTCGACTCGGTCGCGGCACTAGGTAGTGTCACTGTTGTTGATTCCGGTAGCACGGACGCCACAGTTGAAATCGCACGATCCAAGGGGGCTCAAGTCCTAATCCACCCTTGGGAGGGATACGCGGCGCAAAAAAATTGGGCACTAGACGTCGTGGTTGACGAGGCCGACTGGATCCTCTTCCTTGATGCCGACGAATGGCTAAGCAGCCACCTTCAAGATGAAATCCGCTCGATCGTGGATGGCGGTCGACCCGTTGATGCTCCTGCATGCGGCATGCCTCGCAGGCTCGTGTTTCTTGGGCGAGTAATGAAGTACGGGACGTGGTACCCCGATGTACAAATTCGTCTGGTACGAGCGCACCACGGACGCTTCGACGATCGCAGAGTTCACGAGCATCTGTTGACCGATGGGCCGCCCGTTATGCTGACCGGGGACCTCATGCACGCGCCCAGCGACACAATGACCGAATACATCGAGAAGCACGCTCGCTATGCAGTGTTAGAGGCCACGCAGTTGGCGACAAATACGTCACGGGTCGGACTCCCCCTAACGAGTTGGTTTGGCCGCAGACAGTGGCTGAAGCGCAACATCTGGTTTCGGCTTCGCTGCAGGCCCGTAATTCGTTGGTTCTGGCTCCTAATCATCAAACAAGGATGGCGGGAGGGAAGGGTAGGATTCCACTACGCTACGATCATTGCACTGTATGACTATATGATCGATCTAGCAGTCGCCTTCCCGGATTGGGCAGCGCCCCGCCGCGATCAGTCTCCGCAAAGGACTGGAATTGCCGCGCCTCTTGAATCCCAGTCTGACAGTGCTCATTCCATGTAGTAAGAAGACCCATGCTCCCGAATCTAGAGAAGCGCCGGACTGGAGTCAGGCGTGTCGGTTGGGCCGGCGCTAGTCAACTGCTGTCGAGCGGGACCAACTTCTTAGCAGGTGTCTACGCGGCCAACGTCCTCTCCCCTACTGAGTTCGGACTTTTTGGTCTCTCGCTGGCTGTTTACACAATTGCACAGGGGCTAGTCCGAGCTGCTCTAGGCGAAGCGCTACTGACCGATGGTTCTAGGGGTTCGAAAGCCGCTCCGGTCGCGGGACTCTTGTCTATTCTCGTCGGAGTGACTGGGGGGCTACTCTGCGCAGTATTCAGCCAGATAGCACCTAGCCCCTTGGCAGAGGCTACATGGCAACTCACCCCTTGGATACCAGGCCTTCTAGGGCTTGAGCTAGTCCGGCAGTTCGCATTCGGGAGCGGCAACCCGCGCCTAGTTGCAGCCCTCGACGGAACCTGGCTCCTAGGGCTCGGACTGGGCATCCTCCTCATAGCTGACGGCGTGGGACCGTCAAAGCCTCTCGTCGCTTGGGGACTGGCTGCGTCGGTTGCCTTCGCTGCATCCTTGATATGGGTTCGACCAGTGCTCGGAAGGCCAAGCGAGCTTGTGCAGTGGTTGACTGATACCCGCCATCTTGCGCTGCCCTACACAATAGAGTTCATGGGCTCCATCGTATCGGGGCCCGGTGTCGCCCTGGTTCTAGGAGTAGGATTTAGTGCGGCCACTGTGGCTGGCTTCAGGGGATCTCAGCTACTTCTAGGTCCTATATCTATCATCTATGCCACAGCCGGTGCGGTCTTCGTGCCTTGGGCGTCAAAGCGTTTCGCGCTGGGCCAGGACATCCGTAATGTTCTAATTACCATCTCGGTCCTGATGACGTCAGCGGCGGTTCTAGCGAGCGCCTTTTGGATAGTGGACCCGCTATCCCTTGCACCCGACTTGCTTGGGGCAAGCTGGAGTGCCGCACGCGCATTCTTGCCAGCCGTCGCAGCAATCACCATCAGCAATGCACTTGGTGCGGCCGGCCTGCTGTACCTTCGCGCCGGTCAGCTCGCGCGACGAATCGCTGCCGTCCGGTGGCTGTCTGCCGCCCTGAACGGACTGGCGCTCATGCTGGGTCTCGTCTTGGGAACCGGCGAGGCGACTGCGTTGCTCCTAGCGTTGGCATCAGCCGCCACGACCCTCCTGTGGCTATACAGCGCGAGGTCTTCCGCCCGTTCGGAGAAAGGTGGCCAAGCATGATGCCGCTGGAACTTCTAATTATCACCCCATATCCCATTCACTACCAAATGCCAGTGTTTGAGCGCCTGGCAGAAACGCGGGAAATACATGTGCTCTTTCTGAGGCAAGCGCGAGGGGCATCGGGGTACGATTGGGAATTCGGCAAGAAGGTTGATTTCGGAATCCGCAAAATAGGGTTTGGGAACAGCTTGGCCCTTCCCACCACGCGCGATGAGAAGAGCGAGAGCCAACTCAGCGCAGAGCAATTGCGCCGAGCGCTTGCCGTCATACGGGCCATCGTCCGCTTGAGACCGAAGGCCGTTTACGTGCACGGCTTCGCGGGATTGCCCGAAGTGGCGGCACTACTGACCTGCCGATTGACTGGCATACCTACTCTGCTCAGATCCGTGTCGTATGACCTTGGCGAGCGGAGTCGCCTAAGGAGTGGATTGCGTAAGGTCCTCTATCCGCCAATTCTGAGTCTGGCAACGCGGATTGGATACATAGGCTGGCACAACCGGGCCTTCTTTCTGAACCATGGAGTGAAACCGCACCGCCTCCGCTACGTTCCCCATGGGGTGGACAATGCATCGTTCGACACCGACCCAGAGCCTGACGAAGAACTGGACATGGTTGCTAGACGCAAGTTCACCTTTGTCTTCGTTGGCAAGCTCATCGATAAGAAGGCCCCCGACCTTTTGCTGCGAGCGTTCCGGGCAATGCCAGATCGCGATACAGCCATGCTCGCCATCGTCGGTTCCGGCGCCATGAAGGGGGACCTCCAACGATATGCCGAACAAGAGGATTTAGACGTAGACTTCTTCGACTTCCTTGCTCAACGGCAATTGGCAGCCTTGCTTGGCAGGTGCGACTGTCTGGTGCTGCCCTCGAGGTATCAAGAGACGTGGGGCCTTGTAGTCAACGAGGCACTCGCCTCCGGTCTTCCCGTAATCGTTAGCGACCGCGTTGGCTGCGCGCCGGACCTTGTGATGGGCAAGACAGGGTACGTGTTTGCCTCAGATAGTGTCGAGTCGCTCGTACAGGCTATGGACTCAATGAGGCGTCAGGGACCCAAGTCGGACTATAGAGATCGCACCAAGATGGTTGTGGACTCGTACTCGGCGTCTGCTATTGCCGAGGCTCTCTCTTCAGTCGTCGGGGAACTATTGGTGATGGAGGGGAGTATGGCATGAGAGTGCTCCATCTGATCGATTCGCTCCGGCCCGAAGCAGGCGGCCCGAGTTACGCCGTCCAAAAGATGGCCGAGTCGGTAGCTCTTCGAGGGCATGAAGTGCATGTACTGGCTATGCGGCGACGTGGCGAGACCATTGAGGCGAATGATCCGGATGGTGTCCGACTCTCTACCTATGCGGCCCAGTATGCCGGTCCTGCACCGATATCCTACTCATGGTGGAGGGAGTCGCTCAGGGAGGCCGAGCGGGCGGATCTTGTCCACGCGCATGCGCTGTACCTGCCGCAGAGCCTCGCAGCCTACTTGCGCCGCTCTTCGACGCCGTACGTTGTGTCGCCTCACGGAGCCTTTGATAAGTACCATTACGAACAGCGAGCTGTGAAGAAGCGCATGTATGAGGCTCTCATAGAGAATCGAGTCATTGACGGTGCCAGCGGCGTGCACTTCATGTCCGAACATGAGCGCGACGACGCTTTGAGAGTACGCCATTTTCGGAACTGGTCGATCATACCCCCCGGAGTGGAGACAGCAACTGATGAAGTAAGTGCCGATAAGCCCCGGAAGAACCTCGTTCTGTTTCTCGGCCGCCTTGCAACGAAGAAGCAACCATGGCTCGTCGTAGATGCGCTGGCGTGGACCAAACAGGCCGGACTAGTAGCCCAGGCGATCATCGCCGGACCTGAGGAGGATATTCGCCACTCACTTCTACAGAAGAGGATTAATGATCGTGGGCTGAAGGACGATGTCAAGCTGATTGGTCTTGTACGTGGGGAGGCAAAGCAACAATTGTTACGGAGAGCGAGCGTCTTTGTGTTGCCTTCCTTGGACGAGAGCTTTGGCATTGCGGTTGTCGAGGCTATGGCTTATGGGGCTGTGCCCATCGTCACTCCGGAGGTTGGTGCCGCATCGATTCTATCGGGCACACAGTCAGGGGTCGTGACAGAAGGAAGTGCCGAAGCCCTTGGAAAGGCGCTACTCAACCTTTTGGAACGACCTGGCATGCTGAGCGACATGAGGCGAAATGGCGTGGCCGCAGCGCGTCAGTTGACGTGGGCCAAGGCCGGCAGCGACCTTGAGGCTTGGTACTCAGGAATCGTCAGTAGAGACATCATTCAGCCGGAGGGTGAGCGGTGAGCATGCGCGGTCTCTTGGCTCGGCTGTCCATTCAGATTCCTCCGTTCGCACGGTGGATCGCCTGGAAGGTTCTAAGCCGATTTCTCTTTCCCAGCCATGCTGCCTCCTTGGTCATGTTGCGCAATCGGGCGTGTTGTTTGCGCACGATTATCGATGTTGGCGCTTTCGAGGGCGAATGGACAAGTCTGGTGCGTCTGGTCTTTCCTGGGGCCCGCGTCCTTATGGTTGAGGCACAGGAGTCGAAGGCTGGAGCATTGAGATCTTTGGTGGAGAGCGGCCACGGCGATGTTCAGTTGGCGATCGCCGTTGCTGGGCCGAAGGATGGGCAGTCGGTCAACTTCTATGAGATGGAGACGGGGAGTTCGGTGCTCGGCGAGCTGTCCGATGTGTCGCGCACTGTGACGACTGCCAAGGTTAGGACCTTGGATTCGATTGTCGCCGATCTTCCTTCGCACTGGGGGGCGCCTGACTTCATCAAGGTTGATGTGCAAGGCTACGAACTCGAGGTCCTGCGTGGTGCAGAGGCCGTCCTGTCCAGTGCCCGCTTTGCAATGCTTGAAGTGTCCTTGATTCAATATAATGAGGGCGCGCCGCTGTTGGCAGAGGTCATAGCATTTATGGATGACCGCGACTTCCGTGTTGTAGATATTTTCCAAGAGATGAGGCGCAGGGATGGCCAACTGATCCAACTCGACGTCCTCTTTGAGCGGCTACCAAGCACTGATGAGGATCCGCTGGGCGCATGAGGATTGGTATTGTGCAAGGTCCGTTCTTGCCCATCCCGCCTCTACTCGGTGGAGCCGTGGAAAAGGTCTGGTTTGACCTAGCGAATGAATTCGCCGCTAACGGTCATGACGTTTGGCACGTATCCAAGAGATACCCCGGCCTGCCGGATCATGCGGTTGTGGGCGGAGTAGAGCACGTACGTGTCGGGGGGTTCTCCCAAACACACAATGGCTTGGTTCGTCTCATCCGGGACCTGACATACTCAACTAGGGTGGCGGCCGCGATATCCGACGCCGATGTCATCGTCACCCACAGTTTTTGGTCCCCGGTCATCCTACGAAACACTCGCGCCGTACTATACGTCCATGTGGCGAGGTTCCCGAAGCAGCAGCATCGCTTGTATCGTAGCGCAGACAGACTACAGGCTGTTTCCTCACCCGTAGCGGAGGCTCTGGTTCAGCAGGGAGTACCGTCCACAAAAGTTGTGGTGATTCCCAATCCAGTGCGCCTGCCGGAACTTCGGTCGACATCAGAAAATCCCGTCGACGATATTTGCTTCGCTGGGCGAATTCATCCTGAGAAGGGCGTCTTGGAGTTGTTGCGTGCTGTTGTCACGGCCGAAGGGATCTTGGGTAGACCTATCAATGTCCGTCTTGCCGGACCGACAGACACTGCGGCCGGCGGCGGCGGACGTGCCTACTTCGAGGACTTGAAGCGTGTGGCGGTGCGTATGCGTGGGTCCGTCGACTTCCGTGGTCTCATCGTGGACCGCGAGGAGCTCAACCGTTACATATCGGGAGTGCGAATATTTGCTTATCCGTCATTGGCTGAGCGCGGCGAGACGTTCGGGCTTGCGGTACTCGAAGCGATGTCACTGGGCGTACCCGCATTGGTTAGCGACCTGAGGTGCTTCCTAGACTTCGTTCTTCCGGGGCGGAACGGCATGGTCTGGGACCGTGCGAGTGGCTTGCACGGCTTGGCGCAGGCACTGAGCACGGCACTAGACCAAGAGGGTAGGATCGAACAGATGGGAATGGCGGCTCGAAGGACGGCGGAGGGCTTCACCGTTGAGAAGGTCGCAGGAATGTACTTGGCAGACTTTGAATCAGCAATCGCGTAGCCATCGGTTAGACTGTGAACTGCGGCGTCAACAGCGTGCGTATGCGCGTGTGTTCGAGCCTAGGAATCGTGCCAGTTGCTCGTCTGGTTCGGGTACGCGCTTAGATCGGGGATCTGACCTTTGAATGGCGGACAGCGCGGTGAAGGAGTTCGAAGGCTGCCACTCTTCGGTGGCGAACGGGTGCTGCTTCCTCGCATAGTAGGTTTGGCGGATAGCGTGGGGGCAGCCGGATATCTACTCCTTGGCACTGCGCTGCCTCTACAAGTACTCGGGCTAATATTGAAGGCGGGCCTCCTTCTACGCGAGCGGCCGACAAGATTTGCCATTGGGCGTGATCAAGGTCTTTTCTTGACCGGTATCGGTGTGCTGGCTGCAGTCTCGTTTATCATGAACGTGGGGACGGGAGGCTTTGACTTCCGGGGCTACCTTGTATACGGCGCGGTTGCTGCGTCGGTATGCCTTACTCTATTGCTGGTTGCCCGAGACGACTTTACGCAGTATGCGGTCGGGTTTGTCTCAATTCCGTATGCCGTTGCGGTCGTACACGTCTTCCTCGCCGTTTCAGGGGGCGTTGATGATCATTTTGGACGCGTTCTCTATGTTGGGAACACTCATCCAAACCTCGGTGGGGAGATTGCGTCGGCAGCGGTGCTGCTAGCTAGCCTTTCACTGAGGCCGCGTTCGTTCACAGTTGTGGTGATACCGCTTACGATCAGTGTGCTTCTTCTTCAGGCTAGGGCTGCGTTGGCGTGCATACTCTTGCTCGTCCTGGTGTGGGCCGTTTACGAGTTCAGGCGCTTGCGCTGGTCCCGTGGCGCGCGGTTCGCCGCCGTGAGCCTACTGATGCTAATGGTGATGTCCCTTTGGACTCATGGATCAACTGGGGCACGGTTCGTGCGTGAGGACGTCTTGAGAGTGTCGGACGAGAACCGAGGGATCGGCAGTGGATTCACTGGAAGGGTAGAACCGTGGGGATCGGCCTGGGAGGCATTTCTGGAGACCCCGCTCATCGGGTCAGGGATCGACTTTCGAGCGGAAGGGGATGTGTCCGGCGTACACAATGCCGTGCTGTATGGCCTTGCGCGGCACGGTGCACTTTCTCTGCTCATTTGGGTACCGCTGGTAAGAGCATTTGCAAATATATGGTATCGGGACCGCAAGGCCAGTCTGTGTTTACTCGCATGCCTGCCTCTGGTCTTCCTTAACGATCGATTCATTAACCTCAACCCGTATCCGTTTGGAATGTACGTGACTGTGTTGGCATTGGGCCGCGGGTCGCGTCTGGGGCCCCTGCAACGAATCCGAGGGAGACACATGGTCAAACAGGGCTAGTCGTTGCTCACGGGGACTGCCCAGCGGCCGTTGATGTCGGCACGTTGGCCGGGTCCTCGGCACGAACGGATGTGGCTGTTCGCGTCCCCTACGCCCGCTTGTCCCGCGAAGACGTCGCGTCTTGTGGGCCGGGACCGTGGCTAGACGGTTGTGCCAATAGCTTGCGGCTGACGTTGCAGTACTCTAGGCGTGCCTGACCGATTGGGCGCTGGCCGTTCACCTCGGGGAACGGCGTCGGGGCCGGCAACACCGGCGACGGCTACCTCGGACGTGTGGGATTGGTTCAGCGAAGCGAGCTACGGAATTGGGTGAGGTGTCGCCCGTAGCAGACTCTGCTCCACAATGGATAGAAGCGCTGTGCGGTCGTGATGTGCTCTCGCGTAATCCAAGCCATGGCCGGCGACTCGCGCTGCCAAACCGCGATTGCGGGACAGGTCTAGGATCTGCTTGGCAACTGCAGTAGGATGGATAGGCGCCCAGAAGCCAATGCCGTCTTTGATCAAGGTCTGGAGCGGATCCCCTTCGTCGCAGATGGCCAACATCGGGCGTCCGGACGCGAGAATATTGACCACCTTCGACGGCATTGCGAATGTGCCCGTACCGGATACTTGTGGAACTAGATGGAGGTCCACCGTTCGAAGGGACTCCACGAGCTCATCGGCGGGCACGAACTCCTCAAGCTTGATATTGGTGAGACCACGGGCGGCCACAGTTCGTTCGGCAGCTTCGCGAAGGGCTCCGTGTCCACGGAGGGCCATGGTGACCGGCGCGTTCCGTTCAGCCAGTTCGGTCGCTACGTCGATAAGTAGTGGGATGCCCTGCTTGCGGCCGAAATTCCCGCTGTAGCCAACCGTGAACATGCCATGCGGATCGGTCGGAGCCGAAACGTCAGTAGCTATTGGTATGTCTGCCCAGATGGGTACAACTTCGATAGGTTGGACAACGCCGATCCGCTTGAGCTCCTCCTTCATGCGTTCGGATAGGACCAAGATTCGATCCGCAGCCGATAGGGCCGTGCGCTCAAGGTCTTGCATGATCCTTGCCACGGGTTCCGGTGCCATGCCGGTGGTGCTGGCAAGCCCCGACTGGATGTCATGGACGATGCATGTGGTGGCTACCTGAGTGTTCCAGAGTCGGGCGGCTGGCACGACCAAAGGAGTTCCGGGTGAGAAGGTCAGGATCGCATCCGGCCGAGGGACTGTGCGTTGAAGACCGCGCCATGCGGTCTGGAACGCGAAGTTGATCTCCGACGCGGCACGCCAGCCGGGTTGCCCGCCTCTTGGGACAACCGTTGGCATGCGGAGGATCTGGATCCCGGCCACCTCGTCCCTACGGCGGGACGGCCCCCAGCCCTCGTATAGCTCGAACTGCGGGTAGAAGGGCTGTGCGGTGACGACCGCAACTCGCCAGCCGTTGTCACGAAACCACTGAGCAGCGTCGAAGGCGTACTTGGGTGTGCCAACCGGCTCGGGCCAGAACGTCGGACTGACAATGAGCAGTCTGCGAGCTCTCACGAGCGAGCGTTCCCCCTTCCAGACCGAGGAAAGGGCGGCCCTGACGAGCCGCCCTCCGCCTCGCGCCTTGCGCTAGCTGATGGCGTCCTCGATCGCGTCCTCAACCTCCTGGGACACCGCCGTGGTGCCACCGAAGATCGCGACGGACGTGATGTCCTGGTCGGTCAGGTACTCCTCGACCACCATCGGCAGGCTGTCGGTCTCGACGAACAGCACCGGGCCGGGTACCTGACCGATGAGGGCGCCGCCGGTCAGGGCGTCGGCGAACTCGTCGACGCGGGCGAGGCCGACAGCGGTGGCGTCGGGGAAGTACGTCTCTGCGACCAGCACCGAGGTGTTGACGGCGTCGGCCCCAGCGACGGAGTCCGCCTCCGGCAGGGCTGCGGCCGCCGTCTCGCCGATGGCGGTCACGTCGACCCCCTCGGTGGCCAGGTAGTCAGCGGTCGCGGGCGGGACGGTCTCGCCGTCGGTCAGCAGGACCGCGCCATCGACCGTCGCGGCCGCGGGGCCGGCAACCAGGGCGTCCTGGAAGCTGCCGCCGTCAGCGGCCAGCACTTCCGTCGGGCTGTTCAACCCCTCCTCGGCGATGACGACCGCGGTCTCGAAGCGGTTCGACCCGCCGTACCGGATGACGTCGTAGCCCAGGGTGGTCAGCTCGCTCTCGACCTCTTCGGAGATCGCCGCGGTGCCGCCCAGCAGGTAGACGGGGTCACCGGTGTCGAGCAGCCGGTCGATCTCGGTGTCCGCTGCCGGGCTCAGGGCGTCGGTGGTCGTCAGCAGGATCGGGGCGTCCAGCTCGATGGCCAGCGGGGTGCCGGTCACCGCGTCTGCGAAGACGTCCTGGCGGGCCAGGACGACGGCGTCCGCCCCGTTCGGGTAGGCCTGCTGGCTGATCAGGACCGAGGTCTCGATGCGCTCGTCCCCGCCCAGACGGGTGATGCCCTCGGGCAGGCCGCCGGCATCGAGCTCACCTTCGAAGCCGCCGCCGTTGGGGGCGCTGTCGAAGGTCGCGACGCCGTTGAGGTCCTCGACACGCTGGTCGTAGATCAGCCCGGGGCTGACCGCGACGGACTGCTCGGAGCCGATGCAGTCGGCGGCGAGCGTCACGGACAGGACGCCGTCGGCGTAGTCCCAGTCGACGTCGCACTCGATGTCCTCGGCGGGCTCGCCCTCCAGGCGGTCCTCCACCCCGGCGACGACCTCGCCGGTGTCCGCGTCGGTGTACAGCTTGGCGAAGAACTCCCCGCTGTCGTCGCCGTTCGCGTCGATGAACCACCCGAGCTGCGAGGACTCCCAGTTGACATCCGTCTCGGGGTCCGTCGGCTCAGCGACCTCAGCCGACAGCATCAGGCTGTCGCCGGCGTAGTTCGCGCAGTGCTCCACGATGTCGCCGCGGTCCTCGTCGATGGACGCGTTCTCGTCCTCGAGGTTGATGACGTCGTCGGTGGGGTCGTCCCAGCAGTTCTCGGCAGCGAAGCCGCCGGCGGTGACGGCTGGCGAGAAGTCCTGCCCCGCACCGGCGGCCAGCATGACCTCGGCGGTGGACGGTTCGGCGCTGCCAGCGGGCACGGTGATGCCGAGCATCGCCACGGCCAACGTCGCCAGCATGATCAGACGGGTGCGTCGCGTTTGCATCTGGGTCTCCCCCACATCTCGGAGCTGCGATGCCTGTGATCTCCCGCCACTGAGTCGAAGCACGGGCACACGGCGGAGCAGACGTTACCCCATCATCCCGGGGTAGCGGAAGGCGAAGCTGTTTCAGAAACGCGATCGTTACCGAAGGCGGCGGGCGCGGGCCGGTTGCGAGGCGATCCGGTGCAGGTCGACGTCCTGCCCATCCCCAGTCCGGAGTCGGCTGCTCACGATCTGTGACACGCGGACGCCCGTGAGGGCGCGCGAGGGCCCGTCTCCCTGTGTCGCGGCCGCCTTCCGACGGCGGCGGCGCGGACGCCGGCGTCCGTCCTGCGCCTCGTCAGACGTCTGGGGAACGTCCGGTGCCCCGTCGTCTCTCCCGGCTCGTGGTGCCCGTCCCGGCTCCGGCGGTGCGGGATCTACGATCGATGCCCGTGCGAGTTCGGCGACGCCCCTCGGGCCGGACGTCATCTCGAGGAGCCGGCCGTGCTCGACTGCGCGCGCGAAATCCGACAGGCACATCGTCGAGCACAGATGCCGGCCGTGGTGCAGGGGATGGGCGTCGGGGACGACCTCCGCGAGGTCAGCCAACGGGCGGACCTCGAGCCACCCCTCGCGGCCCGCATCGACGCGACGCTGCAGGCTTCCGCAGACGTCACAGACCAAGGCTTCGCTCATCGTGGGGTTCCCCTGTCGACACGTCCCTTTAACAACCCAGCGTGGAACTTCGTGGTAGACATGTTCACGCCGAGGATTCAGGATGGCAGTCTATGTAGGCGGTCGGCGTCATGTCGTCACCGTCCACCCAGGGGAGGACCCGACCGATGAAGCGAACGATGATCTTGGCAGCGGTCGCCGCACTGCTCGTGCTGACGGCGTTGCCGGCAGCGGCCCAAGGGCCGTACCCGCCGGTCCCTGATGACACCGTCGTCCCCCCCGCCGAGGTCGGGGACGTGGAGACCACCACGCCGTGCAGCACGATCCTCGTTCGCGGTGACGACTGGGGCCCCGGGACTGAGATCTTCATCGACCGCGAGTTCGACGGCGAGGGCTGCTCCGGCGAGGGGAACCCCGACGACGTCGAGGCGGAGCTCGGGGACGGGACCCAGGACGACGAGGAGACGGCTGCATCCTCGTCCGCCTCCTCCGCGAGCAGCCCTTCCGCCGCTGCCGCACCCTTCGCCCAGACCCAGCAGGTGACGGTCGCCGAGGACGGCACCTTCACCGCCCAGGTCGTGGTGCCGGCCGAGGTCGCCGGCGACTACACCGTCACCGTCCGCGGCACCGACCTGTCGGGTCAGGCCAAGGAGCAGACGTTCAGCTACGACGTCGTGCCCACCGCCAACTTCGTCCCCGCCACGACGACCGAGTCCACCCAGGCCCAGGGGTCGACGCCCATCGCCCTGATCGCGATCGTCGCCGCGCTCGTGCTGGCCGTCGGGTTCAACGCCCCGTCGCTCGTCGCCCGGCTGCGCCGCTGATCCCGGACCACGTCATCGCAGGCCCCGGCCAACCGCCGGGGCCTGTCGCACGTCGGGGCTGATCTGGTGCGAGGGGGAGTGGTGGGCAGGACCGCTCGAGGGTGGCCGCGTGGCGTCCGGATCGGGATCGGGGTGGGGCTGGTCGTCATGGTCCTGGCGGGCGTCGCCGCTACGGCAGCCCTGACGTTCCTCGACGCCGAGGACCGGCTGCAGGTGGTCCGCGACCGGCTGCAGGTCGCCGTCGACGCGGTCGGTGCCGGTGACATCGCTGCGGCCGACGACGCGTTCGCCCAGGCCGAGGACGCGGCGGGTGCTGCGGTCGGCCGGGTCCGGTCGCCCCTCGTGCGCCTGGTCGGCTTCCTGCCGGTCATCGGCCCGACCGTCGACTCCGTCGTCGCCACCACCGAGGCCGCCGACCTGATCGCCGGCGCCGGACGCCAGATCACCGCGTCCCTGCGCGACATCCCCGGCGGCCTCGATGCGCTGACCCTCGGCGGGGGAGGGGAGGCGGGGTGGCTCGACGCGGTCCAGACCCTGCAGGACCCGGTCGTCGACGCCGCCGCCCGCCTCGAGCTGGCCCGCGACCTGGTCGAGCACGCGCCGGCGCGCACGCGCGTGGCACGGGTCGACGCCGCACGGACCCGGCTGCTCGACGAGCTGACCCAGATCAACCCGATCGTGCAGAACGGCGCCGCGCTGGCCGGGGCCCTCCCGACCCTCTTCGGCGACGAGCAGCCACGTCGGTACTTCCTGGGGGCGCACAACCCCGCCGAGCTCCGCGGCACCGGCGGGTTCATCGGGGCCTACGCGATCCTGATCGCCGAGGCCGGCGAGGTGACCATCAGCCCGTTCACCCCGACCCAGGAGCTGCCGCAGGACGTGCTGGACGAGGACACGGCCCCCACGGCGACGTTCCTCGAGCGGTACGGCGAGCGCATCGCCGGCAACGGCACGTGGCTGAACGTCAACCTCTCCGCGGACCTCCCGACCGTGGCCGACGCCATCCAGGCGATGTACCAGGCGGCGGAGGGCCAGCGCCTGGACGGGGTCATCCTGGTCGACCCGTTCGCCCTGGAGGCGATGCTGCGCACCACCGGACCGGTCACCTCACCCGACCCCGACGTGGGGACGCTGACCGCCGACACGGTCGTGCCGTTCATCACCACCGAGGCACCGATCGCGCTCGGGTTCGGCGGTGAGCGCAAGGAGGTGCTGGGCGAGTCCGCCCAGGTCGTCCTGGACGAGTTCCTCTCCGGCGACGTGCCCGGCCGCGCCCGGATCGACGCGCTGGCCGAGGCCGTCAGCGGCGGCCACCTGCTGATCCACGCCGCCGACCCCGAGGTGCAGGCGGTCATCGAGGCCGTCGGCGCCGGGGGGGGGCTGCCCGAGCCGGAGGGGACAGTCGCGGCGCTCAGCCTGGTCAACACCACGGCTGGCAAGGCCGACGTGTGGCTGGACCGCACCGTCGACTGGGACGTCACCCTGGACCCCGACGGAACAGCCTCCGCGATCGTCACGGTGGCGCTGTCCAACGGCACGCCGGAGGACCCCTCCCTCCCCCGCTACATCACCGGGCCGGCGGATCACATCGATCTGCCGCCGGGGACATCCCGCCCCCAGGTCAGCCTGGCCTGCGGCGAGTGCGAGCCGTTGCAGGTCAGCTGGTCCGACGCCGGCGACTACGGCTACAGCGTCCACCGCGAGGCGGGCCACGTCACGATCGTCACCTCCCCGGTCCTCGAGCCGGGGGAGGAGGTCACCGTCCGGTTCGTCGTCGACATCCCCCGGGCGTGGGGGAGGTCGGGGACCGGCGGGGTCGTCACCCCGACGTTCTGGACCGCGCCGTCGATCCTGGGGACGGACGTGGACGTGACCCTCACCCCTCCCCCCGGGTGGGCGTTCGACCAGCCCGAGCAGGATGGCGATGTCCGCATCGACGGCGGACGCGCCATCATCGAGGGCACGGACGTGCGCGAGCTCAGCCACGAGCTGACGCTCTCGGTGCAGCGATGACGATCGGACCCCTCACATGAGCCAGCCCGCCACCGCGACGGCGGAGCCGATGTTCGACACCGGCCCGCCGGTGCTGCCCGCGCTGTGGGCGGCGCGGTGGAGCATCCTGCTGTCAGCGGTCATCGCCGGGCTGTTGGGGTTCGGGTTGTCGGCGCTGCAGCCCTCGAGCTACCAGGCCACCGCGGAGCTGCTGCTGGCGGACCCGCGCAACTCCGGGGTGTTCGAGGACACCGGCGTGAACTTCCTGGACCCCTCCCGATACGTCCGCAACCAGGCGGAGCTGGCCCGGTCCGGTCCGGTGATGGCCGAGGCGTCGGCGCTGGTCGGGGGCCGGTTCACCCCCGAGCAGGTGGCCGATCGGGTGGACGTCCGCCCCTCCGTCGACCTGGACCTGCTGACGATCACCGCGTCGGACGGGACGGGGGCCGGGGCGGCGGACCTGGCCAACGCGGTCGCCGAGGCGTACCAGACGGTGGTGCGCCAGCAGGTGGCGGACCGGACCGAGGCGTCGCTGACCGAGCTGCGCGGCCAGCGGGTGCAGCTGGAGGAGACGATCGCGGCGGCGGAGGAGGCGGTCGCGGCGGATCCGGGCGACACGGCCGCGGCGGCGCAGCGTGATGCGGCAGTGGACCAGCTGGTCAGCATCAACAACCGCATCGACCAGATCGCGGTGGACGCCAGCCTGTTCGGGGCCGGTGTGGACCTGGTGGAGGAGGCGGAGATCCCCGGGGCTCCCGCCGCCCCGCAGCCGTACCGCAACGCGGTGCTGGCGACGGTGCTGGGCGCGCTGGCCGCGGCGGGGTGGGCGTGGTGGCGGGCGGACGAGACCGCGACGGTGGATGGGCGGAACGATCCCGCTGAGGTGCTGCGCGCGCCGTTGCTGGGGGTGGTGCCGTCGTATGAGGAGACCCGGACGGACACGGCCCTGCCGACGGTGGCCAGCCCCACGTCGGGGATCAGCGAGGCGTACCAGTTCCTCGTGTCGGCGATCGCCCACCAGCTCGAGGAGATCGACGGCAGGGCGATCCTGATCACCTCGGCAGGGCCGACGGACGGCAAGACCTTGACCGCGGCGAACCTCGCGATCGCCGCGGCCCAGGACGGCCGGGAGGTGCTGTTGTTGGATGCCGACACGCGGGTGCGGGGGTTGACCAGGTTGTTCGAGGTCGAGCCGCGCGGGGGGCTGGCGGACCTGGTGCAGGGCGACACGCTCGAGGACGTCATCACGATCATGCACCTGGAGGACCGCAAGGCCGTGCCGATGATCCCCGCGGTCCCGCTGGGGGACGACACCGCCGCGTTCTTCCGGACCCCGGAGTTCCGGCGGGTCGCGGCGGACCTGTCCGAGGCCGCGGACCTGGTGATCTACGACACCCCGCCGATGTTGCTGGCCAGCGACACCGCGGCGATCGCGAGCAGCTGTGACGGGATCGTGCTGGTCGTGGCGCGGGGGACGTCGATCCAGCACCTCACCCAGCTGCGCGAGCGGCTGGACCGCATCGGCACCCCGGTGCTGGGCTACGTGTTCACCAAGGCCCGCGCGGACCGGTCCTACGGGTACGACTACTACGGCTACGGGTACCGCCACCTCGACTTCACCGAGGAGGAGCAGGCCCGCGCCAGCCGGGCGACGGCGGGCGGGGCGGCTCGCGAGGAGGCTCCGGGCCGGAATCGGAACGCGCGTGCGTAGGCGCGTGCGCCGGCTGGCGGGGCTGGCGGGTGCGTGCATGGTCCTGTCGCTCCTCCCCATCGCGTCCGCATCGGCTCGGGACATCGCCGTGCACCGGATCGCTGGTCCCACCCGGCTCGAGACCGCCGTCGAGGTGTCGCAGGCGGTGCACCCCGCCGACGGGACGGCGGCCGTGGTCGTCCTCGCCAGGGCCGACGATCCGGCGGACGCGTTCGCTGCCACGACCTATGCCAGCGACCGAGGCGGAGTCGTCCTCCTCACCGGTCAGTCGGCGGTGCCGGACCCGACCATGCAAGAGCTCCGAAGGGTGCTCGTCCCCGGCGGTCGGGTCGTCCTCGCGGGAGGAACCGCCGTCATCACCGACGACGTGGTCACCCAGCTGCAGACGTCGGGCGTCGGCACCATCGAGCGGATCGCCGGGGCCACCCGGTACGACACCGCAGTCGCGTTCGCCGACGCGATGGGCGCGGACGTGGACGACGTCCTGCTGGTCGACGGCGATGACTACCGCATGGCCCTTCCGGCGGCGGCCGCTGCGGGGAGCATCGGAGGGGTGGCCGTGCTGACCGCCGGCGAGGAGCTGCCCGACGGGACCGCGGCGTTCCTGGAGGCAAGACTTCCCGACAGCCGGCTGTACGTCGCCGGCCGGGCTGCCCACCGGGCCGTGCAGGACGCCGGCATCGCCTTCGACGGGTCGTCGCCGTCCGCGAACCCCTCCCAGGTGGCGTCGGATCTCGCGGATCTGGTCGCCGGTCGAACCGGGCAGACCACGGCCTTCACGCTCGCATCCGCCGGGACCTTCCCCGACGCGCTGACCGGTGGTGTCCACGCCGCGGCCGAGCGGGCACCGCTCCTCCTGCTGGGTGACGACCTCGATCCCGTCCTGACGACCGCGATCCGGCGGTACCCGGTCAGCGCGTTCACGGTGCTCGGCGGGGCGGCGGCGGTCTCGGACGAGGTGCTGGACGAGGCGATCGTGACAGCGGGCGGGAAACCGCTGACCCCTCCACCGCCACCGCCGCCCCCTCCGTCGCCACCGGATCCGGATGCGGTCCGGATGGAGCAGGCCCGGGCGCTGGCGGATCATCGCCAGTTCGCCTACGACTCCTGCGCGCCCCGTCCCGAGAGCCCGCTGATCCCTGCCGAC
The DNA here is from genome assembly GCF_964222135.1 of Euzebya sp. Classification (NCBI taxonomy): domain Bacteria; kingdom Bacillati; phylum Actinomycetota; class Nitriliruptoria; order Euzebyales; family Euzebyaceae; genus Euzebya; species Euzebya sp. Next base: position 99,427 of record NZ_CAXQBR010000067.1, on the reverse strand, counting down.
GCGACGTGCGTCACCGTCTTCAAGACCGACCTGGACGGTGACGGGCTCAGTGCTGACCGACTCGACCCGGTGATCATGTACCACGACGGGACGGGAGAGTCGGTGACGGTGGCGGGGTTCTCGACGGCGTTGGGGACGTTGGCGCCGTACACGACCGCTGCCTGGGTTCCCTGGCCCGATGAGGACGGGACAGCGCGCAGCGGATATGCGACGGAGTGCATCGCCAGCGTCGACACCGACCCAGCGGTCGAGATCTTCGTGACCACCAGCGTGGGGGCGAACACGATCATCGGGTTCATCGCCGACGTCCGGGATGGCGCGATCCGGCCCGTCGTCGAAAGCGGCGTCGAGCTCACCTGGTCGTGGGGCGGTGGGGTCCGGTTCGGATCGGGCTACCGGATCTCGTCCCCGAACGTCATCCTCACCTCGTACGACGACGGGACGGGCAGCCCGTACGGCTGGGCCGAGAGCCACTTCCGGATCGAGGGCGGCGTCGCAAGGCTGACCGGATCGCGCAGCGGATCGACGGCGGACCTGAGCCCGTACGGCACGTCGGGCTGCCCTGGCGGGACAGGGACGTTCGCGCCAGGGCCGTGATCCTCGAGTTCAGTAGAGTTCGAAGCAGGCGCCTTCCTCGCAGATCACGTCCGGACGCCACCTGGGGTCCTCGGTGACCTCGCGGCAGTTGTAGCCGCTGTTGTCACACAGCGTCCACGTCTGCGGAGGTGGGGCGGCCGCACGTATGGCCAACTGCTGCTCGGCATCCTCGAGGGCGGCGGTGACGTCTGCTAGCTCTGCCCGGACGGTCTCGAGCTCGCTCGCGAGGGAGTTGACTCGCTCCTCGGCGGCGGCCGCCGCCGCCGCGGCAGCGGCGCGGTCGGCGTTCACATCGTCAAACTCGGCTTCGACGCTGTCGAGCGCGTCCGTGAGGTCGTCCCGCTCCTCAGAGGTCCGGTCCAGTGCGTCCCTGACTTCTGCGAGCTCTGCCTGCATCCCGGCCAGTTCGCCACGGACGTCCGTGACCCTCTCGGACTGTGTGCGCCACGCCAGGGCGACACTGACCAGTCCCGCGCCGAGGGCGACGAGGAGGACCACGACCACGGTCCGCACGGTCTTGCGGGATGCTCCAGCGGGACGCGATCCCGAAGTCACTCGCCGCACCCGCCTCCGAAGTTGAAGGACTCAATCCGGTTGGTTTGGGGATCGTTGGTGTCGGCGAAGGCGTACAGGCCGTCACCGAAGTCCCAGATCGGGGGTGGGTACCCGTCGTCGTAGCCGGGGTGGAACTCGGCCTGAGCGCCGTAGGCGGCCTGGATCTCTGCACCGGTGGACCCGAGGCCGATGCCGCGCTCGGTCATGAAGCCGTGGGGATCGGGGCGTGGGGTGAACGTGTCGGTTCCGGGATCGTAGTCGAACCCGCCGTAGTACCCGCCCCAGAAGACCTGGCGGCCGGTCCCTGGGTTCCCGAACATGTCCTCGTCCGGATCGATCAGGAACAGCGTCAAGTTGCCCCACTCGTAGGCGCGACCGCGTCCGACGGCCCCGGGTTCACAGAACGGGAAGTACTCCGGTGAGACGTACGTCGGTTCCCCCAGGGCGTCGGTGAGGACGGCCACCGTGTCCTGGGCCGAGGCGCCCAGGTCGACGACCCCCAGCCCGTCGGCTCGGATGGTGATGGGGGGTGTGGGACAGCTCCCGCCATCCTGCGCGTCGATCAGGGCCGTCACCTGGGACGACAGCACAGACGCGTCACCGAGGAGCAACGTCTCGAGTCCCGGTGGTCCCGTCTCGCAGCCGACCCCGACCTTGGCCAGCGTCGCGTTGGGTACGGAACCCGTGTCGGCGACGAGGAGTGGCATCTGCAGGTCGGAAGCCAGGCCAGCACCGGCCAGCCCGTAGGCCCAGCCGTCGTCGCGGTAGCCGTTCAGGACGATGTATCCGGTCGAGTTGCCCCACAGCTGGCTGGCGATGGCCGCTGCGGTGGACGCTCGCTCGGGCCCAGCGATCCGGCGAGGGTTGGGCAGGCCGGCCATGACGTCATCACCGATGGCTGCCGTGCCGCCGAAGACCACCGTCTCCTGGGTTCCGAGGTTGGCCAGGAGAGCCGAGACCCGGGGGTCCAGGCCCGTCGAACCCGTGATGACCAGCGGAGTGCCGGACTGCGCCGTCCAGCCCCCGCCCGTCACGGAATCCGCCCACCCCGCTGTGCCGTCGCCGTACGCGCGTGCGATCGCCACCCTGGATCCCGCGCCGGTCCGTCCGGCGACGAACTCGGCGACCGCGATGGACGTCGCGATCCGGTCCGGTCCTTGGACCCTCTGTGTGGTGAACCCCCGCGCGCTCACCACCTGCTCCACGGCGGGAGTGATCGCGGCCTCACCGCCCAGGACGAGTACCTCACCTCCTGCTGGCAGCACACGACTGATCTCCGCCTCCACCTCGGCTGGCAGCCGATCGCCGGGGGTCAGGAGTAGAGGGGCGTCGTCGAGCAGCGGCGAGGCGGCCAAGGCGTCCGCGAAGCCAGCGGAGGTGGCCAGAACGACGCGCGCTGCTCCCTGGTGCCCGAAGCGCGCCTGGCTGATCGTCACGGCCCCGGCCACCGGCGTACCGACGTTCAGCCGATCAGTCGTGGCGGGGTTGCCATCCGTCGCGACGATCGGGGGATCCGAAGGCGACGTTGGCGGCGGAGCCGTGGGTTCACCGCTGCTCCCGACTGGGGTGCCGTTCCGACCCAGTGTGGGACCGGAGTGCCGCGCCACGGCCAGCAGTCCCGGACGGGCTGGATCCTCGTCGTACATCCAGCGACCGTCCTCGCGCTTGAACACGAAGGCGCCGACGTCAACCCGCTGGGGTGTCCCGATGCACTCGGCGGGAACGAGTGCTTCGATGTACCCCTCTACGACCTCCGCGTCCACGTGGCAGGCGACCGTGGAGTTCTTGCGCTCGAAGACGGTCCCGAATGTCGTGCCGGCATCGGTGTGGACGTTGAGGTCGTAGTCGTCGGCATCGGTGTCCAGGGCCAACGCATGCGTGCCGTCGGCCTGCGCGAACCCCGCTGCGATGGGAGTCGCCGTCGTGAGGGCGAACGCCACGCCGTCATCGCCGTAGTCGACGCACCACCGAGTGAGGTCCGCGGTCTGTGGGTCAGAGCCGGTGATTCCGGTCTCTCGGTCCTCGACGTCGCCAGAGGCGTCAGTTCGACAGATCGGACCACCCCCCTGGAACGAGTCGAGGCCAGGCTCGTCGGGCAGCGGGGCGTTGTCGACGTCTGGACGAGTCCGGTGCGCGGAACTCAGTTCGGGCGCAGCGGCTGCCGGCAACAACCCGCCGACGAACAAGATCGCTGCCAGGATGACCGTTACCCGCATCAGTTCCCCCACTTCCGGTTGCCTATGGCTGAGTCGTCGACGGAGGGTAACAAGAGGGTGGACGGGCTCAGGGCCGGTGCGACAGTCCGCCCCACATCGACGACCGCAGTTGGTCGACACGCGACCTGACGTAGCCCCGGAGCCGCTCGATGACCGGGTGCTTGCCGAGATCACGAGCAGGGTCGGTCACGGCGGCCTCCAGGGCATCGAGGGCCGTGCCGACGATCTCCTCGGCTTCGTCGATGCGCAAGATGCCCCACTTGACCGCACCCTCGATGACCAGGTCCTCTCCGGTGACCTCCGACAGCAGGGATCGGCCGTTGACGAACATCGCTGCTCGATCCGCGAGGGTGGGCCAGAGCGCCGTCGGGACGGTGTCGTAAGCCGGTGCCAACTCGATGCGGTCCGGCGTCGGGTGCAGCAGTCCGACGTTCTTGCCGTGCGCGTCGCCGTTTCCGATGGCGACGGTGAACGTGGCCAGCGCCAGCAGGCGACAGTGCTCCTCGACCGCATCGGCGGCGAAGCGGTCGAGCAGCTGCGCGATGTCGGCGAACGACGGGCCGCCGCCGACCTGGTACTTGCCCATCCGCCTGGGCCTGCCCCCCGCGTCGACGTGCATGCGTTCGGGATCGACGCCGAGGGCCTGGCAGGCGTCCTCCTGGTGGATGCGCCGGACCTCCCCGCCCTCGCCCAAGGCGCGGTCGAAGCGCTCGACGATGACGACGGGGATGCCGCCGATCGTCGTGGCCTCTGCGTGGACGGTGGTGACCCCCACGGCGCGGCCGAGGGACAGGCATGCCGCCTCGGCTGCGGCCAGGCCGTCGAAGCGACGATCCTCGACCTTGAGGGTGTGGGTGGAGGCGTACCCCTCGGCCGGCCGCGCCCACCCGTCGGGGGTCTCCACCAGCAGCAGCTTGTTCTGCAGCCCGGCCAGGGACAGCTCGGAGTCGTCAGCGAGGTCGAAGGACTCCTCTGCCACGCGGCCGACGCTCTCTGCCAGGGCCACATCGTCGTAGGGGACGGTGTGGGGGTTGCGGTCAGCTGTGGTGTCACCGATCACCAGGGCGCCGGCGACGTCCCGCCCGTAAGCGGGCCAGCAGGCCGAACACGTCGGTCGTGAGCACTCCGGCTCTGGCGGCGACGGATTCCAGGTGGCGGCCCTCGGGCAGCAGGCCGGCGAGGAACAGCCGGGCATCGTGCGGACGGCTGCGGACGGGAAGCGAGCAGGACAGCCACGGTTGGTTGCCGTCGGCCGCCACGGTGTCGGCGCGGTACCGGAGGTTGACCTGCGGCCCGCGACCTTCGGTGAGGTCGGCGACGACCTGCCCGTCGATGGCGACCTCCAGTGCGGCGGGCCGTGGGGTCACGACGTCCAGGTGACCGTCACCGTGGCGCCCGCACGCCGCAGCGCGGTGAACAGGTGCTCGATGAGGCGGGTGGTCCTCCCCGTCTCGACCTTCGACAGGTAGGAGCGGGACACGCCGACCCGCTCGGCGAACTCCTGCTGGGTGAGACCGGCATCACGACGGATCTCCGCCAACGCCGCGCCCAGGTCCTGGCCGGTCCGGATCGTGAACGTCCGCTCCACCGGCGACCTCCTCGTGTCTGGGTGACAGTACTGTCCCACGCTACTGCCCCGTCCGTGGCGTGACAATGTTGTCGCACCCCACAGGTAGATGCGGCTGTGACGATTCCGGCACATCGATGACTGGACGTGCTGTACCGGCCCACCTGGCCGGGCCGGTCAGTACGGGCGTGGAAGGCCGAGCTCGCCAGCGGCGATGTTGTTGCGGTAGATCTCCGACGTGCCGCCGTAGATCTTGGTCGCCGGTGCGTGCAGGCGGGCCTCGCTGACCACGCCGGCTGCGGCCGCGCCGACGGCGCCGTGGTCCAGCACCCCGAACGGGGCGGTCAGGTCCGCCAGCGCGTCGGCGTGGCGCAGCAGGGCCTCAGCCGACAGCGGCTTGCCCATCTCGCCCGGCGCGCCCCGGCACAGCTCGACGTCCAGCAGCGCGTCGGCCAGGGCCAGCTCGAGGTGCTCGTCGTCGATCGGCCTGGACCCGTCGGGACCTGCGGGTGTCATCGCCCACACCGCGGTGTGCTCCACGAGCCGCTCGAGGGTGCGGCTGAACATCGTGCCCATGACGCCGTTGATGTCCGCATACGGGTCGGCCTGTCCATCGCGGCCGTGCTCGGCGGCCAGCGGCGCGGACAGGACCTCCCAGCCGCCGCCGACCTCACCCAGCCGGTGGGTGTCCGGGACCACGACGTTGGAGAAGAAGACGATGTTGGTGCGGACCCTCGCCATGCCCTGGACCGGCCGCCACTCGACGCCGGGGCTGTCCATCGGCACCAGGAACATGGTCAATCCACGCTTGCGGTCCTCCGGCGCCCCGGTTCGCGTCAGCAGGAACACGTAGTCGGACTCATGTCCGAACGACGTCCACATCTTCGCGCCGTCGATGACCCAATCCCCGTCCGGCCGCTGCACCGCCCGGGTCCGCACCGCCCCCATGTCCGACCCGCAGTCGGGCTCTGAGTAGCCGAGGCACACCGTCGCATGCCCGCTGGCCAGCTGGGGCAGCACTGTGCGCGTCAGCTCGTCCGACCCGAACGCCTGGATCGCCGGCACCACCGACACGATCAGCGTGTCCCCGCCGGTGGGCACCAGGTAGGCGTCGAGCAGCAGCTCGAGCAGCCGGGCCTCCAGCGGGTCCAGGCCACCGCCACCCTCGGCCACCGGCGCGGTCGGGCGCAGCCAGCCGCGGTCCGCTATCGCACGGCGCAGACCCTCGGGCATGCGCTCGTGGTCCATGGCGATCGCCGTGGGGTCGGGGGACCAGTGGGCCTCCAGCACCGCGCGGACGTCGTCGATGAACGCCTGCTGGGCCCCGGTCAGCTGCACGGTCGCGAAGTTCATCGGGCGGCCACCTCGTGGGCGTGCTGGAAACGGGGTCTCAGGTCGGCCGCGACGTCACGCAGGACCTCGACCGAGCTGCCGCCGACCTGCGCCACCGCGGCGGCGCGGCGGTAGTGCAGGCTGACGTCGGCCTCCAGGGTGATCCCCACACCCCCGTGCACGTGCACCGCACTGGCGGTGACCTCGCGGGCGCAGCGCGTCGCCGTCAGGTGGGCCATGGCAGGCAGCTCTGGCCGTGCGTCGCGCTCGTGGTCGAGGAACCAGGCAGCCTTGCGCGCCAGGTTGCGGGCCGGCTCGATCGCCAGGTGCTGGTCGACCAGGGCGTGGCTGACGGCCTGGAACCGAGCGATCGACCGGCCGAACGCCTCCCGCTCGACGGCGTAGGTCCGGGCCAGCCGTGCCGCACCGTCGGCCAGGCCCACCAGCAGCGCGGCGACGCCGACGCGCCACTCCGCCACGGCGAGGGTCCAGGCCGCCCGGGCGGCGTCTCCGTCGGCCACCTGCGCGGCGCGCCCGGCGGGATCGTCGGGGTCCCACCCCGCCAGGGGGGCGGCCGCCTGGTTGGCCACCTGCGGCGGCGGGCCGTCGCGGGTCCAGGTCCACAGCACGTCGCCGTCCAGGGCCAGCACGGTCGTGGCCACCGACCCGCCCGGCACGAGCTGCGGCCCGCGACGTCGGGCCGACAGCGGCGCCAGCGACACGATCGTGGACCCGTCGGCCAGCGCGGCGGCCATGTCGCCGGCGGCGCCCGTGCGGAGGAGCGCCCGTGCCGCCACCGCGTGCTCGACGACCGGTGCCGGTGCCAGGACCCGACCGAGCTGCTCGGCGGCGACGACGAGCTCGACGATTCCCGCCCCCTGCCCCCCGATCACGTCGGGCAGTGACAACCCGACGATCCCCGCGTCGGCCAGCGACGCCCACACCGACGGGTCGAACCCCTCGGGCTCGCACGCCCGCACCACATCGGGGGTCACCACCTGTCCGAGCAGCTGGGTGACCATCGCCCCCAGGGCCTCCTGCTCCTCGGACAACGCGTAGTCGTTGAAGCGGACGGTGAGCTCGCCGGGGGTCCCCGGCCCGACTGGACCGATCACGGGATCGGATCCTGCCGTGCCGGGGCAGCTTAATCAATATATAGATTCAAAACTTTCTGCACCCGGTCTGTTGACAGCGCATCGGCGCCTGCTGAGAATCATCACTAAGATTCAAAGGAAAGGCTCGGTCCATGACTGCCACGTCGTCGCTGCCCATCCCGGTGGGGTGGTACCAGGTCGCGTATGCCGACGAGGTCGCCGCAGGCCAGGTCGTGCCCCTCCGCAGCTTCGGGGTCGACCTGATCGCCTACCGCGGCGACGGCGGGCGGGTCACGGTGATGGACGCCCACTGCCCCCACCTGGGCGCCCACATCGGCTACGGCGGGTTCGTCGACGGTGACGCGGTGGTGTGCCCGTTCCACGAGTGGCGCTTCGACTGCACCGGCCAGAACGTCCGCGTCCCCTACCGCGACAACGTCAACCGCGGTGCCCGCCTGCGGCCGTGGGCGACCCGCGAGTTGGGCCCGGCGATCCTGTGCTGGTACGGGCCGCCGGGGCATGAGGAACCGACGTGGGAGCCGCCCTCGCTGCCCGAGCTCAGCCGCGACGACCTGATGTGGTACACGCCGGAGGAGGCGCGCTACCGGTTCTCCAGCCACCCCGTGGAGATCATGGAGAACACCGTCGACATCGCCCACTTCCAGTACGTCCACGGCGTGTCCGGCTTCGGCGCGGTCGAGATCGTCGAGAAGGGCGTGATGTTCCGCGCGGACGCCAGCGTCACGATGCAGACCGGCCGCGGCGAGGTGGACGGGTCCATCGAGTCCGAGCTGTGGGGCCTCGGCCTCGACGTCGTCCGCCCCCACGGGCTGGTCGACGGGGTCGTGCTGTGGACCGTCACCCCGGTCGAGCCGGGGATCGTCGACGCCCGCTACAGCTTCCTGCTGCCCCACGTCGACGGCGAGCTGACCAACGGCGCCCGCAAGATGGCGGCGGAGTTCCAGCGCCAGGCCAACCAGGACATCCCGATCTGGGAGCACAAGGTCCACCACGACCAGCCCCGCCTGGCCTCGGGGGAGGGGGCGATCATGGACTTCCGCCGGTGGGCGGACCAGTTCTATCCCGGGGTGGCCGAAGCCCGAGCCTGACCGACCACGACGAAACGGAACCCCCATGGCTGACGAGGAACCGGTCCTCTACGAGGTCCGCGGCACCACCGCGATCATCACCCTCAACCGTCCGCAGTACCGCAACGCCCAGAACTCCGCGCTGCTCTACGCCCTGGACGACGCCTTCCAGCGCTTCGCCCAGGACGACGACGTGCGCGTGGCCGTGCTCACCGGTGCCGGCCCCCACTTCTCATCGGGCCACGACCTCGGCTCGCCGGGGGTCGACTACGACGTGCCCTACACCCGGCGCTCCACGTGGTGGGACCACACCGACAAGGAGGGAGCGGAGCGGTGGATGTCCCACGAGATGGAGATGTACCTGGGGATGTGCCGCCGCTGGCACGACCTGCCCAAGCCGACCATCGCAGCGGTGCGGGGCGGCTGCATCGCCGGCGGGCTGATGCTGGCCTGGTCCTGTGACCTGATCGTCGCCGCCGACGACGCCTTCTTCAGCGACCCCGTCGTCGCCCTGGGCTGCCCCGGCGTGGAGTTCTTCCGCCACCCGTGGGAGCTGGGACCGCGGCAGGCGAAGGAGTTCCTGTTCCTCGGCGAGGCCATCGACGCCGACCGCGCCCACCGGCTGGGCATGGTCAACCGCGTCGTCACCGGCGATGCGCTGCTGGACACGGCACTGGACATGGCCGAGCGGATCGGCGGCCAGCCCGCCTTCGGGCTGGCCCTGGCCAAGCAGGCCGTGAACCGCTGCGAGGAGGCGATGGGCCAGCGCGCCGGCATCGACGCGACCTTCGCGCTGCACCAGCTGTCACACGCCCACAACCAGGTGGTCAGCGGCCAGCCCATCCTTGTGTCCACACCCCGCCGGACCGCCCGGCCCGCCGGCGACGAATGAGCGCCCAGAGGGTCGCCGTCGTCACCGGCGGCAGCGGCGGCATCGGAAGGGCCTGCGGCGCCGCGCTGGTCGCCCAGGGCTACGACGTGGTCCTGACGTCCCGCCGCCCCGAGCCGCTCCACGCCGCCGCGGACGAGATCGGCGCCCGCGCCGTCCCCGCCGACGCGGGGACCGATGCCGACGTGGCCCGGCTGTTCGACGCCGTCGAGCGCTGCGACGTCCTGGTCCACGCCGCCGGCGTGCTGGACGGGACGACCGTCCGCGACCAGCCCGTCGACACCTTCGACGAGGTGCTGCGGATCAACCTGCGCAGCAGCTACCTGGTCACCCGCGCCGCCCTGACGAAGATGCGGGCCGGCGCGAAGATCGTCTACATCTCCTCGGTGGCCGGCCTGAAGGGTCTCGCCGGGATGTCGGCCTACTCGACGTCGAAGGCCGGCGTGAACGCCCTGGCCCAATCCGTGGCCGCCGAGGTCGAGCGGGACGGCATCGGCGTCCACATCGTCGTCCCCGGCCTGGTCGAGACCGAGATGATCGACAACCCCGCGACGATGGCCGCTGCGGCGCTGACCCCCGACCACGTCGCCGAGGTCGTCGCCTGGCTGTGCGAGCTCCCGCCGGAGGTCGTGATCCGCCAGATCACCATGCGCGCGACCGACAGGGGTCCCTTCGCCACCCGCCGGGTCGAGGCGGGAGGGGCCGCGGCAGGATGACCGCGCTGCGCGTCTCCACCACCACCCACGACCAGGTGGCGGTCATCCGCGTCGATGACCCCTCCACCAGCAACGCCCTCAGCCACCGGGCCCGGGTCCAGGCCACCGCCGCACTCGAGTCCGTGGCGGCCGACCGCGACATCCGCGCCGTCGTCCTGACCGGCGGGGACGACACCTTCCTCTCCGGCGGCGACATCGGTGAGCTGGCCGCCGACCCGACCACGGCCATGGCCGCCCGTGACGGCGACCGGTTCTGGCAGGCGCTCGACGACGTGCCCGTGCCCGTGGTCGCCGCGGTCGCCGGCCCGGTGCTGGGCGGTGGGTGCGAGGTCGCGCTCGCCTGCGACCTGGTCGTCGCCGCCGACGGGGCGGTGTTCGGGCTGCCGGAGGTCGGCCTGGGCATCCTGCCCGGCGCCGGCGGGGTGCAGCGGTGGGGGCGGGTCGCCGGACGGCTGCGCGCTGCCGCGGTCGCCCTCGCCGGCCAGACCGTCGACGCCTGGACCGCATGGGATCTCGGGCTGGTCAGCCGCGTGGTCCCCCAGCAGCGGACCGTCGCCGCCGGCGTCGCCCTGGCCGCCGAGGTCGCCGCCCGCCCGCCGCTGGCGGTGCGGTCGGTGCTGGCGTCCCTGGCTGACGTCGAAGAGGTGCCCCTGTCGGTCGCCACGGCCCGCGACCGCGACCGGGTGACCGCGCTGCTGGGCACCGCCGACGCCCGTGAGGGGTTCGCGGCCTTCCTCGAGCAGCGGCCACCGCGCTTCATCGGACGCTGACGTGACCCACCTCCCGATGCGCACGATCGACGTGGCGGGCGAGGTCTGCGACGACCAGGCGCTCGTCGCGCTGACCCGAGCAGTCGCCGGGGCCGGCCGGTCCCCCGACACCATCCTTCGCCTGCGCCTGCGGGGCGACCTGACCGACCCCGTCGCCGATCCGTCCCCCGAGACCCGGCGCGCCCGCGCGGGCGACGTCGTCGCCCCGCTGATCCGGGCGCTGGCCCGCACGCCGGCGCTGGTCGCCGCGTGCGCCGACGGCCGGTTGGTCGGCACGCCTGCGGTGCTGGCGATCCTGGCCCACGTCGTCGTGCTGGCCCCCGCGGCGGAGCTCGTGCCCTACGCGAGCGCCGCCCCGCCGGCGCCGGGGACCGGCTGGTTGCTCCGCCGGGTGCTGCCACCGTCGACCGTGGTCGATCTGGCCATCACGGGCCGGGGCCTCACCGCCGACGTCGCCCAGCAGCTCGGCGTGATCACCGCAGTCGCGGCCGATCCCGCACGGGCAGTCGACGAGCGGCTAGATGCTGTCGGCGCCGCGGGACCGCCTGGCCCATCGGTGCGGCTGGCGGCCGCCCTGGCCGGACCGGACCGTGCGGGGGACCTGGACGCGGTCATCGCCCACGACGTCGAGCTGGCCGCCCTGTGGGGGATGCCGTGCGGTCAGTGACCGTGGGCGACGCCGGAGGTGTGCCGCGGGTCGATCGAGGTCACCTCACCGTCGGTGGCGGCGGCCAGCTCGGCCTCGATCGCCGCGCGGACCACCGCGGTCAGCGACCGCGACCCGGCCGCCAGGTGGGCGTCCAGGCGGGCCCGGTCCGCCTCGGGCAAGGCGAACTCCAGGTACAGCAGCGTCCGCGTCGTCGTCCCGCTCGGTCCAGAGGTGGCCATGTCGGCAACCTACCAACCCCGATCAGGAGAGGGCAGCCGTGACCACACCCCTGCAGTCCCTGGAGCTGCGCCCGGACGGGCCGGACGCCTTCGTCGCCCACAGCGCCGCGCTGGGGGAGGGGCGGCCGGTCTTCGGCGGCCAGCTCCTCGGCCAGGTCGTCGTCGCCGCCGCCGGCGTCGACCCGAGCAAGACCGTCCGGTCGGTCCACGCCGCCTTCCCGCGGCCCGGGTCGCCGGAGGACCCGCTGCAGCTCCGCGTCGACCCGGTCGCCGTCGGACGGACGATGGCCACCGCCACCGTCACGGTCAGCCAGGGCGACCGGCGCGTGTGCGTCGCGACCGTCCTGCTCGACACCGAGGAGGACGACGTCCTGCGCCACGGCCCGCCCCCGCCGCCGGCGGGCGCGCCTGAGCAGGCGCCCGCGACCGACGTGTTCGAGGCACCGGGCGCGGAGGTCCGCGTCGTCGGCGGCCTGGACCTCGACGACACCGGAGCCACCGGCGACATGCGACTGGACCTGTGGTGCCGCTGGCCCGACGTGGCAGAGCTGGACCGGGTCCGCCACCAGGCCCTCGCCGCCTGGCTGACCGACCCGCTGCTGCTGCCCACCGCCCTGCGGTCTCACGAGGGCCTGTCGCTGCGGATGGCGCACGAGGTCGTGTCCACCGCGGTCATCACCCACACCCTCTCCTTCCACCAGCCCATCGCCGCATCCGACTGGCTGCTCATCGCCACCGAGTGCACCTGGGCGGGCGCGGGCCGGGTGTACGGGCGCGGGCAGCTGTTCACCGCGGCCGGCCAGCTGGTGGCCTCCTACGCACAGGACGCAATGCTCCGCCGCTTCCCCGACCACGTGACCGCGCGGGGCGCGTCGTCCGGGGTCATGTAGCCCAACCGACCAGAGAGGTGCCCACGTGCCCACCACCCCCGAGGAATCCATCCGCAACGCCATGGCCGTCTACGCCACCGCCGTCGACGACCGCGAGTACGACCGCCTGCGGCACATCTTCGACGCTGACACCACGTACGTGCTCACCAGCCGCACCTGCCACGGAGTGGACGAGGCCATCGACGCCCTGACCGCGGCGCTGGCCGACCACCCCCGCGACCGCCACCTGATCGCGAACACCCACATCGACGTCGACGGCGACCGCGCGACCGCCACCTCCGACTGGTACCTGGTCGCCCCACCCGTGGGCGAAGGGTGGCAGATCGTCCAGGCGGGCCGGTACGCCGACGAGCTGGTCCACCGCGACGGCCGGTGGGTCTTCGCCCGCCGCGAGATCCAGATCGCACCCCGGTAGGCCGTCGTGGCGGTGACACCACACGACGAGCAGACCTGGGCATCACGGTTCCGCCTGGACGGGCGACGCGTCCTGGTCGCGGGCGCCGGCCAGGGCATGGGCGCGGCGACGTCCACGGCCATCCACGCGCTCGGCGGCACCGTGGCCTGCGCCGACGTCGACCCCGACCGAGCCCGCGCCATCGCCGACCGGACCTCGGGGATCGGCCTGGTGGGGGACCTGACCCGAGCGGCGGACTGCGAGCGGGTCGTCGACCAGGCCGCCGACCAGCTCGGCGGACTCGACGGGCTAGTCGACATCATCGGCATGTGGCCCGACGAGCTCTGGCGCACCTTGGACCGCATCGAGCCCGAGGTGTGGCGTCGAGGAGCGGAGCTGACCCTCGACCACGCCTTCTACCTCTCCCGCGCAGTGCTGCCGCACCTGCGCGACGGCGGTGGATCGGTGGTGTTCATCTCGTCGCTGAGCGGCGCCACATCCGCCCCCCTGCACGGGCCCTACGGCGCCGGCAAGGCCGGCTTGCGGTCGCTGGCCCGGACGCTCGCGCTCGAGAACGCCCCGCACGGCGTCCGCGCCAACACGGTGTCGCCGGGGGCCATCCGCACCCCCCGGATCGCCGCATCGAGCCCGGCGGAGACCCTCGACCGCATCGGCGCGAGCATCCCCGCGGGCCATCTCGGCGACGTCGACGACATCGCGGGGGCGGTGGCGTTCCTGCTCTCGGACGCGGCGGCCTACGTCACCGGGGTCGACCTCCGCGTCGACGGCGGCGCCGGCGTGGTCTACCCCCTCCACACGGTGGGCGACGGCTGACCGCGACGTTCTGCGAAAGCCGTTGACAGCAAATCTTTATCATGATTGCGTAGCTTGTATAGATGCGGGTGCCCGCGCGGGCGGTCTCCCTGCAGAGATGAGCCGAGCCATGTCGATCCGACATGCACGACGAGACAGGGCATGACATGCGAACGAACCGTGTTCTGCGCCGGGCCGCTGCTGCGCTCGCGGCCGTGACGCTCCTCGCCACAGGATGTGCGGGGTCGGACTCGGGCGATGATGAGGAGACCGCGGACGGAGCGACAGAAGTCGAGGAGGCGGCGGGCGATACGGCCACCGAGGACGCGGCGCCAGATGCTGACGGGACGGAGGACGCGCCTGCCGAAACCGGTGCCGAAGAGCCCGCCGCCGCTGACGACAGCTCCACGGCCGACCTCTCGGGCGAGACGGTGACGCTCGCCGTGCTCGCGGCCCTGACCGGCCCCACGGCGACGGTGTTCGGCGAGCCCAGCGAAGCCGGTGCGCGCGCGGCGATCGACTACCTCGAGTCCGAGGGGTTGGCTGCAGGCGGCGTCAGCTACGAGCTCGAGGTCCGCGACAGCGCCGAAGATCCCGCGACGGTCGTCTCCCAGGCCCGGGAGCTCACCAACGACGAGAGCCTCGTTGCGATCCTCTCGCCGTCGACCAGCGAGTCGGCCCTCGCCATGCAGCCGGTCCTCAACGAAGCCGGCGTCCTGGGCTTCACCACCGCCGCCACCCCCGAGCTGTGGGACAACGCCTGCGCTGACTGTGAGTACCCCTGGATGTTCCACGCCTACGAGTACGGCCAGGTCACCGTTCGGCCGCACCTCGAGTGGCTCGTCGCCCAAGCCGACCCGGGGACGACCGTCGCGTTGGCCTACCCCCTCTCGGGCTACGGCGAGTCGCAGGCCGAGGCCACCGAGGCGGCCGCTGAGGAGATGGGCGTTGACCTGGTCTCCATGTCGTTCCAGCCCGGGGCGCCGGACCTCTCCGCCCAGCTCCGCCAGCTCCGACAGGACGCCGGCGACACCGACCTGCTGCTGACCTGGGCCGCCTACGGCGACGCGGTGCAGCTGGTCAACGGCCTGCGGCAGATCGACTGGACCCCGCACGTCGCCGGTCCGCTCGGCATGGTCGAGGCGCCGGTCCTCGAGGCTCTGGGCGAGGAGAACCTCGACCGGCTGGCAGCCGGCGTGGTCCCCAACACCATGCTGGTCGACGCAGAGGGTGACGAGCCGGAAGGGCTGGCCGTCGAGTTCTGGACCCGCTTCGCCGAGGAGACCGGGGCCGCGCAGGCAGGCACTGCCTCGTTCGTCGGTGCAGCCGCCTTCGACATGGTCCTCGTGGTCAACGCGGCAATCGAGCAAGCGGGCTCGACCGACCCCGCGGCGATCCGCGAGGTGCTGGACGCCGGGCTGACCGTCGACGCCTCCCGCGGCGCGTACGAGTACAGCGCCGACGACCGGCTCGGTCAGGAGGACGCCGCGGACTTCGGGATGATGGCGGCGCAGTACAGCTGCGAGACCGGTGCGTGCGTGGCGGTGGGGACCGGCGGCTGACCGATCGGCCCGGGCGACCCAGGGAGCCACATGATCAACTTCGTCAACGACGTCCTGATCCCCGGCCTCGGGATCGGCATGGCCTACGCCCTGATCGCGGCCGGGTTCAGCGTCATGGAACGCGTCACCGGCGTCGTCAACTTCGCCCACGGCGGCCTGGTGTCCCTGGCCCCGGTCTCCGTGGTCGGCCTGGTCGGCCTCGGCTGGTCTCCCGTCGCGGCCTTCGCCGGCAGCCTGGTCATCGTCATCGTCGCGGTCCTGGTGGAGGAGTGGGCGGCGATCCGCCCGTTCATCCGGACCGCGTCGTCCTTGACGTGGATCCTGTCCACGTTCGGCGTCGGCATCGTCATCGAAGAGGTGGCGCACATCATCAGCGGCGGCGTGCCCGCCAACTTCCCCTGGCACCTGGGGTACCAGCCGATGACGCTCGGGCCGTTCCGGATCACCGGGGTGACGCTGACGCTGATCCTGGCAGCCCCGGTGCTCATCACGCTGATCGGCCTGCTCTACCGCCACAGCCGCGTCGGGAAGATGATGGAGGCCGTCGGACAGGACTTCGACGGTGCCCGCAGCGTCGGGGTCGACGTCGCGGCGATGTCCCGGCTGTCAGCGGTGCTGTCCGCGGTCGTGGCCGCCATCACCGGCTGGTTGATCGCCCCGATCTTCCTGGCGTCACCGGAGATCGGGATCCTGCTGACCTTCAACGGGTTCGTCGCGCTGGCCTTCGGCGGCGTGGGGAGCCTGCCCGGCGCACTGGTCGGTGGTACGGCGGTGGGCCTCACGGTCCACGCGGCCGGGGTGGCGCTCGGACCGTCGTGGAGCAACCTGATGCTCTTCGCGCTGTTGCTGGCCGTGTACCTGGTCCGGCCGGGCGGCGCGTTCCCGCCCGCCCACGCGCGGAGGGTCTGAGGCCATGTCCCGACGCGAGTCGCTGGGAGTGGTCGCAGCCGTCCTCCTGGGCACGGGGGCCATCGCGCTCCTCGGACCCCAGTCGTTCCCCGCGCTGGTCATCATGCTGGGCGCCGTCAACGTCATCGCCGTGCTCGGGTTGAACATCCCGGTGGGCTTCACCCGGGTGCTGTCCATCGGACAGGCCGGCGCCTTCGCCCTCGGCGCGTACGTGTCGGCGATCACCAGCGTCGAGTACGGCTGGCCCTGGTGGCTCGGTGTGGTCCTCGCGATCATGATCGGCTTCGCGAGCGGCCTGCTCCTCGGCCTAGCGGCCCTGCGCGTCACCGACCTGATCGGTCTCGCGATGATGACGTTGGGCTTCGCGGTGCTGGTCGGCGACCTGGCCATCGGCTGGAACGACCTGACGAGGGGCTTCTCCGGAATCGCCGGCGTCACCGCGCACTGGTGGTTCGACGGCGGCGGGACGCTCTCCCAGCTACATCTCGGCGGCGTCATCCTCGTCGTCACCGGGTTGGCCTACTGGTTCCACGCGGCGTTCAGACGCCACCGCATCGGGTTGTCCTCCATGGCCGTCGGCCAATCGGAGATCGGCGCTGTCGCGATCGGCATCGACGCCACCCGGCTCAAGATGCTGTCGCTGGGCCTCGCGAACATGCTCGGCGCGGTCGGTGGTGCGCTGTTCGTCTACGTCTACGCGTTCGTCTCGCCCGGCAGCATCAGCATCTGGGTCTCCGTCACCCTCCTGCTGATGGTCATCCTCGGCGGCGCCGGGTCCAGGGTCGGGCCGGTCCTCGGCGGGTTCGTGCTGACCGCCCTGCCGCTGTACCTGTCGGTGGAGCTCCACATCGAAGGCCTCCAGCCCTTCCTGTACGGGTCCCTGGTCGTTCTGATGATCCGCCTGCTGCCCGACGGGTTGGTCTCCAAGGTCAGCCTGCCGAGCCTCGGTCCCGAGGTGGGATCGGCTTCTGAGGGAACCGAGGACCTGCACCTGGAGGTGCTCGACGCCGACGTCCCCCCGTCGGGGACCGAGGACCGCACCGGACCGCTGCTCGAGCTGCGGGGGGTCGCCATCCGCTTCGGCGGCGTCCGGGCGCTCGACGGCGTCGACGTGACCGTCGACTCGGGGGAGGTCGTCGGCCTGGTCGGCGCCAACGGGTCGGGCAAGACCACCCTGCTGAACCTCGCCTCCGGCTACTACGCCCCCACGGAGGGGGAGGTGATCGTGTCGGGTCACCGGTTGAAGCGGGCCGATGCCCGCCTGGCCGCCCAACACGGCATCGGCCGCACGTTCCAGACCCCGAACACCTTCGGTCGGCTCAGCGTCGCCGAGCACCTCGCCCTGGGACGCCAGCACCCGCCGACCGGTGGGTCTCCGGCGCGCCAGGACTTCTTCGCCGACCTGGGCGAGCGGATCCTCGCGCGCTGCTGCGGCCCCGATGTCGCGGACAAGGACGCGCGGAGCCTCTCCCACGGCCAGCTGCGGTTCCTCGAGATCGCCATGGCCGTCTCCCGTGCCCCCCACGTGCTGCTCCTCGACGAGCCCGCCGCCGGCCTGTCCCCGGCGGAGATCGAGCGGTTGGGAGAGGTCGTGCGGGCGATCGCGGCCCTCGACGTCGGCCTGGTCCTCGTCGAGCACCACCTCGAGTTCGTCCGCGGCCTCGTCGACCGGGTCGTCGTGCTGGACCGCGGATCGGTCCTGTGGGCGGGGAACCCCGAGGAGCTGAGCCAGCAGGCCGACGTCCAACGGGTCTTCCTCGGCGGTCGTCGGGCGACCCCTGCGGTGGAGACCGGACCGTGAGGCCCTTCGGCAGGCGCCGCCCGACGCGCGGCACGGCGCCCCAGACCCTGGCGGTGGAGGGCCTGTCGGTCCAGTACGGCGGGGTCACCGCCGTCAGCGGGGTCTCGTTCGAGGCGCCGCCCGGGAGCTGCACGATGATCCTCGGCGCCAACGGTGCCGGGAAGACCAGCCTGCTGCGCGGCATCAGCGGCTTCGAGCGGTGCGCGGCGGACACCCGCATCCGCATCGGCGACACCACGATCTCGTCGCTCGCCCCCGCCGGCCGGGTGCGTGCCGGCCTGGCGCACTGCCTCCAGGACCGCAACGTGTTCCCCAACATGACCGTCGAGCACAACCTCGAGGTCGCCGCGGTGGCAGCTGGCTCCGGCGTGGCCGTCGAGGAGGCCCTGGAGGCCTTCCCCGATCTCCGCACCATGCTGCGCGCACCCGCCGGGGCGCTCTCCGGCGGGCAGCAGCAGTTCCTCGCCGTCGCGCGGTGCCTGATGCTGCGGCCGACCGTGATCATGCTCGACGAGCCCAGCAACGGGCTGGCCCCGATGCTGATCGATCGGGTCTGCGAGGTGGTCGAGGACCTCACCCGCGGGGGGTTGGCCGTCCTCGTCGTCGAGCAGCGCCTGGAGCTGGCCGCCGAGCTGGCCGACCGGGTCCTGCTGATGGCGAACGGACGCATCGTCGAGGAGCTGTCCGGGTCCGACGCCGACCTGGTCGCCAAGGCCGAGGCGGTCTACCTGGGCGACCGGTTCGAGCCGACGACGGACACAGCGGCGACCGTCGAGGACGATCCCGCGACGTCGCGCTGACCGTTCGACCAGATGGAGGGATGCACGTGCAGCTGCCAGAGCTGACCACCACCGCGGAGCTGCTCCGCACCGCCTACGACGTCCACGCCGACCGGGACTGGATGCGCGTCGACGGCGAGGTCCTGACCTACGCCGACCTGGCCGAGCAGGTCCAGGCGGTCGAGGTCGCCCTGGTCGCCGCCGGTGTCGAAGCCGGCGACCGGGTGGCCCTCTACCTGGAGAACCAGGCGCGCTGGCCGGTGATCCAGTACGCCGCCAGCTCGCTCGGAGCGATCTTCGTGCCCCTCAACACCCGGTACGGACCACGAGAGCTCGAGCGGGTCCTCGACCGGGCCCGCCCCTCGGTGCTGGTGTGGGGGACCGAGGTGTACGACCGCTCCACCCTCGAGGGGCTCGAGGAGATGCGGCGGCGGCTGCCGTGGCTCGGGACCGACTGCCAGGTCGTGCTCTGCGGTCCCGATGCCGACGCCGTGGACGGCGCGCGGTCGTTCGAGTCCTTCCTCGACGTCAGCGACGCCGCCCGGCTGCGGTCGGCGGTCGAGCGGATGGAAGCCGCCGTGGACGGGCACGGACCGGCGATCATGTCCTTCACGTCGGGCACCACGGGTGATCCGAAGGGCGCGCTGCTGAGCCACCGAGGCTGCATCCTGCGGCTGTTCATGTGGACCCGTCGCATCGGCCTGCGGCCTGACGACTGCAGCATCCTCGGCTCCCCGCTGTTCTGGGGCTTCGGGTGCGTGATGAACTCCTACGGCGGCCCCCTGATCGGCTCGTCCACCTACATGCAGCGCCGATTCGATCCCGCGGACTTCCTCGCCGCCGCCCAGTCGTTCGTCACCCACCTGCAGGGCGCCCCGACCCAGTACGAGCTGATGCTCAACGCCGCCGGGGGCGGCGCCCCGGACCTGTCGGGGTTGCGCATCATCCAGTTCGGCGGCACCGGCGGCAGCGCCGATCTGGTCCGCCGGCTGCGGTCGGCCGCGCCCAACGCCGTCTTCGTGACCTCCTACGGCCTGACCGAGGGCGGGTTCGTCAACACCTGGACCGACCCGGACGCGACCGAGGAGGACCTGGCCACGACGATCGGCCGGGCGGGGGACGGGAACACGGTCGCGGTGATGGAGCTCGACGCCGACCGGCCGGTGGGGCCTGGCCAGGTCGGCGAGATCTGCGTGTCGGGTCCCAGCGTGATGCTGGGCTACTACCGGCCCGAGGGTGGCGGTGCGCACGCCGGCTGGCTGCGGACCGGTGACCTGGCGACCTGGGACGAGTGGCAGGAGATGACGATCGTCGGGCGGCTCAAGGACGCGTTCCGCTCCGGCAACATGAACATCTACCCCGAGGAGATCGAGGAGGTCCTCCTGGACCACCCGCAGATCGCCTTCGCGGCCGCGTTCGACATCCCCGACGACCGGCTGGAGGCGGTGCCGGCGGCCGTCGTCGTGTCCGCAGAGCTCACCCACGACCAGGTCGCCGCCTACATCGCCGAGCAGATCGCCGACTACAAGCGGCCGCGACGGGTGCGCGTCGTCGACCACATCGACCTGCTGCCGATGACCCCGTCCGGCAAGATCCGCAAGCGCGACCTGCGACAGGCCTGGCGCGACTGGGTCACCGACGACACCGTCGTGGGTCGCTGAGTGGCCCTCGACCTACAGGGGCGGGTCGCGGTCGTGACCGGTGCCGGCGGCGGCATCGGTCGTGCCACCGCGCTGGCGCTGTCCGACCTCGGCGCCGCCGTGGTGGTCAACGACATCGGGGTCGACGAGTCCGGTGTCGCCACCGCGACGCGGGTGGCCGAGGAGATCGGTGCGCGCGGCGGCGAGGCGGTGGCGGCGACTGCATCGGCCGCCGAGTGGCGCGGCGCCGAGTCCGTCATCGCCGCGGCGTCGGACGCCTTCGGACGCGTGGACGTCCTGGTGACCAACGCCGGGGTGGGGTGGGCCGGCCCGCCGTCGGCTGTCGACGAGGTCACCTTCGACCGGGTCGTGGACTCCCACATCCGAGGGGCTGCGTTCTGCGCCCGGCACGCGCTGGAGGCGATGCTGGCGGGCGGGTGGGGCCGCATCGTCAACCTCGTGTCGCGGGCCGGCATCGTCGGGCTGCCCAGGACCATGCCCTACGCCGTCGGGAAGGGCGGGGTCCTCGGCCTGACGAACGCGCTGGCGCGCGACGTCGCCGGCACCGGTGTGACCGTCAACGCGGTCAGCCCCGCCGCCACCCTGACACCCATGACGGAGGCAGCGGTGGAGAGCCTGGCCGGTCAGGGCGAGGAAGAGCGAGCGCGAGCGGCGCAGCTCAGCGCCGCCATGCAGCCACCGGAGGCGGTCGCGGTGGCCATCGCGACCCTCTGCCTGCCACAGGCCGGGCACGTCAACGGCCAGGTCTTCCTGGTCGAACGCGGGGTGGTCGGGCTGTTCCAGCCCCTCACCGTCACCCAGCAGGTCACGTCGGACGCGCCGTGGACCCCGGCCGAGCTGTGCGCGGCGTTGGACGATCTGCAGTTCCACGCGCTGTCCGACGTGTACGGCCCCCAGCCGAGCGCCGGGCGGTAGCGCGACGATGACCTCCCGGTCGGGCACCGCGAACCGCCTCCCGCTGCGCCAGCCCCGGATCGCGGAGCTGATCGCCAACGACCTGCGGTCGAGCATCCTGTCCGGCGAGCTCTCCGACGGCGATTCGCTGCCCAAGCAGGAGGACCTCGCGGCCCGCTTCGGGGTCAGCCAGCCATCGATCCGCGAGGCGCTGTTCACCCTTGAATCAGAGGGGCTCGTCGTCGTGCGACGCGGTGCCCGCGGCGGTGCGGTGGTCCGACGGCCACGCTCGGACGTCGCCGCGTTCATGAGCGCCATGGTCCTGCAGTCGGGGGGCACCAGCATCGACGACCTCGCGGCCAGCGTCGCCCTGGTCGAGCCGCTCTGCGCGGCCGAGGCAGCATCGTCGGCGGATCGCGCGACGCTGGTCGCGCACCTGCGCCAGGTCCAGCAGGCGGCCGAGGCCGCGGTCGGGGACGGTGCGTCGTTCACCCCGCTCGCCCGGCAGTTCCACGACGGGATCGTGCGGGGCTGCGGGTTGCAGAGCCTGAGCCTGGTCGTCGGGGTGCTCGAATCGCTGTGGTCTGCGCACGAGCGCCGGTGGGCGGCGCGCACGGCGGGGGAGGGGCGATACGCGACGGATGCGGAGATGGAGGCGGTCCTCCACGCCCACGCCAAGATCCTCCAGGCCATCGAGGACGGCGACCGCGACACCGCGGCGGAGATCAGCCGCCGGCACGTGCAGGCCACGCAGCGGCGCGTGCTCGAGGAGATCCGGGACCACACGGTGGAGGCGTCGGCGCTGGGTCCGAGGTGGACCCGGTCGTGAGGCCCTACGTGCCCTACGCCAGCTCAGGCGGGTCGCCGACCTCACCAGCGCGTCCGGCTGGCGCGCGCTAGATCGTGCGGGCGACCTCGTGCGCCTCGCGGACGGCCTCCTGCAAGGTGCGGACGGCAGCGGCATCCCCCACCGTCACGACCTCGATCTCGTCGTGGGACGGGGCCAGCACCGGGATCTCGGGCACCCCCCCGCACACCAGCACGACCAGGTCCGCGGCGATGTCGGTTCGGTCACCGCTCTGGAGATCCTCGATGGCGCAGCGGTCGGGGTCGACGGCGACGAGCAGGTGCTCCGGCCACACGCGGACGCCACCGCGACGGAGGCGACCCCGTGCCGGCTGTCCGATCAGCGGATCGTCCAACATCGATGCCGGGTGCGTGTGCCGGGTGACCCACTCCACGGCGACGCCGCGTGCGAGCAGGACCTCCGCGACGCTGACCGCCTCGTGGTGGCCGATGTCGTCGACCACCACCGCCCGGGCAGCCGAAGACGGCACGATTCCGGCCATGACGTCACGTCCGGTGATGACGTGCGGCTGGCCGATGCCGGGCGGCACATGTCCCGGCCGGGCGATCTGGCGGCCGTCGGTGCGCGCCGTCGAGCCGGTCGCCATGACCACGACGTCGGGGTCGGCCTGCGCCACCACGTCATCATCCACCGACGTGCCCAGGTGGACCTCGACCCCGAGGCGCCTGACCTCGCGCTCCTGCCAGTCGACGAACGCGCCGAGGCGGTCGCGCAGCGGCCCCCGTCGAGCCAACGCCAGCTGGCCACCGAGGTGGTCGGCGCGCTCGACGAGGATCACGTGGTGGCCGGCCATCGCCGCCACGCGTGCCGCCTCCATCCCCGCCGGCCCGCCGCCGGCGACCAGCACCCGTCGTGGTCGGTCCGTCCGACCGGGCCGATCGGCCCGCAGCTCCCGACCCGCGGCGGGGTTGACGGTGCAGCCGATGCGGCCCGCGGCAAGGCCGCCGACGCACCCCTGGTTGCAGGCGATGCAGGGGCGGACCTCGTCGGCCCGCCCATCGACGGACTTCGCGACCAGGTCCGGATCAGCGATGGTGGCCCGCACCATCGACACCATGGACGCGACACCGGATGCCAGGATCGCCTCCGCCTCCGCCAGCGTGGTGATCCGGCCGGTGACGATCGTGGGTGTCCGCACCGCCTCGGCGACGGGGCGGACGTGGTCGAGCTGGTAGCCAGGCGCCTCGTGGGCACCGCCGATCACCGGCGGGTACGCGAGGTAGCCGCCGACCGACAGGTCCACGAAGTCGATCAGCCCGGCGGATTCGAGCCTGATCGCCAGCTCGGCGACCTCCGATGGGTCGAGGCCGGCGGGGATCAGGTCGTCGGCGCTCAGCCGCACGCCGACGGCGATGCGGTCGCCGACGCGGTCACGCACCGCCTCCAGCACCTCGACGACGATGCGTGCCCGCCCATCGGGGCTCCCCCCGTAGGCATCACCGCGGAGGTTGGTGTGCGGGGAGAGGAACTGGTGCAGCAGGTACCCGTGGCCGGCGTGGACCTCGACCCCCTGGAGGCCGCCGGCTTCCCCGCGGGCCGCGGCGGCGGCGAACGCCTCGACCAGCTCGCGGATCTGCCCGCGGTCCATCGGGGGGGCGGTGACGCCGATCTTCGGGCCGGCCACCGCCGACGGTGACCAGGGCGCCCGCCAGCCCCCGGGGGCCACCTGGTGCCCGCCGTGCCACAGCTGCTGGAAGACCGCCATGCCCGAGGGGGCGACCGCGTCGACCAGCCGGCGGTACCGATCGACGATGCCGTCGTGCCACGCCCGCAGGAACGCCGGGCTCGACGGATGCACCGACGCGACCTCCAGGATGGTCAACCCGACGCCGCCGGCAGCCCGCGCGGCGTGGTAGGCGATGAACGCGTCGTCGTCCCCCTCGCGGGCGAGGGAGCCGGTGGCGTGGGCGGTGCGGACGATCCGGTTCCTCACCGTGACGGGTCCGACCCGGATGGGGCTGAGCGCCAACGGGTACGCCGCCGGTGCGTCGCCGCCCACGTTCATGCCTCGAGCTCGGCCAGCACCTGCACCGCACGCAGGTCGGTGCTGCTGACGAGCAGCGAGGTGACCAGCGATGACCGCCACGCCTCCAACAGCCCGCGGATGCGGTCCGGTGGTCCGCAGAGCGCGACCTCGTCGACCAGCGCGTCCGGCACCGCCGCGGCCGCGTCGTGCTTTCGTCCATCGAGGTAGGCGTCCTGGATGCGCGCCGCCGCTGCTTCGTAGCCGTACCGGCAGGCCAGCGAGTTGTAGTAGTTCTGCCCCTTCGCGCCCATGCCGCCGATGTACAGGGCCAGGAGCGGCCGGACCGCGTCGCGGCATGCGTCGAGGTCGTCGCCCACCACGACGTTCACCGTCGCGGCGAGGTCGAACCCCTCGTCGACGCGGTCGCGCAGCACATCCACGTCGGTGAGGGCATCGAGCCGTTGGGGGCTGAGGAAGACGGGAAGCCACCCATCGGCGATCTCGAGCGCCAACGCCACGTTCTTCGGTCCGAGGGCGGCCAGGTAGATCGGCACGTCGGGACGCCGCGGGTGCACGTTCAGCTTCAACGGGACGCCGAGCCCCGTCGCGTCCTGACCGCCGTAGGGGAGCTGGTAGTGGGCACCGCGGTAGGACACCCGGCCGTCACGAGCCAAGATCGCCCGCACGATCTCGACGTACTCGCGGGTTCGCTCGAGCGGCCTGGCGAACGGCTGGCCGTGCCACCCCTCGACCACCTGTGGTCCCGAGACGCCGAGGCCGAGCCGCAACCGGCCGTGGGAGTACAGATCCAGCGCGGTGGCCGTCATCGCGGTGCTCGCCGGCGTCCGCGCCGGGATCTGCATGATCGCGGTCCCGAGTCCGATGCGCTCGGTCTGGGCGCCCACCCAGCTCAGCGGGACGACCGCGTCGGTGCCGTAGCCCTCTGCCGTCCACACCGAGTCGTAGCCCAGCTCCTCCGCGCGCCGCGCCAGGCTGAGCAGCGTCGACGGGCTCGGGTCCAGGGCGCTGAGGTTCAAGCCGAGTCGCATGGGATCTCCCGGTCGACGTTGACATCTGGGTCGTCGATGGACGATAACATGACGCCAGGTCCACCCGATCGGAGGCCGGCAGTGCAATCCAAGGTCCGTCCACTCGAAGCGCTCGGCGACATCGTCGGAGACGGCGCGACGGTCGCGCTCGGCGGGGCGTGGTTCGCCAACCACCCCATGGCCGCGGTGCGCCAGCTGCTCCGCGACGGTCGGCGAGGTCTGCACGTCATGAGCCTGATCGGCTCGGTCGACACCGACCTGCTGCTGGGCGCCGGCGACGACGTGGTCGAGCGGCTGACATTCTCCATGGTCACCCTGGAGGCCTTCGGCCTGGCGCCGAACCTGCGCCGCCGGGTCGAGGGCGGATCGCTCGAGATCGTCGAGATGACCGCCCTGTCGATGGAGGCCGCGCTCGACGCCGCCGGGCGGAACCTGCCGTTCATGCCGTACCCGGGGCTGGGCAGCCCTCCGGGCTCGGCCGTCCCCGGCCTGCACCCGGATCTGTACGTCGAGGTCGAGGACCCCTTCGGCGGCCCGCCCGTGACGCTGGTCAAGGCGCTCCGCCCAGAGGTCGCCATCGTGCACGCCACCCGTGCCGACGCCTCCGGCAACGCCCAGTTCGACGGCAGCTTCGCGATCGACGACGACCTCGCCAAGGCCGCCGACGTGGTGGTGGTGACCTGCGAGGAGGTGGTGCCGACCGACGTGATCGCGGCCAACCCGCACGCCACCAAGATCCCCGGGTTCCTCGTCGACGTGGTCATCGAGGCGCCGTTCGGGGCGCACCCGACGACGCACGTCCCGCGCTACGGCCTCGACGGCTGGCAGATGCTGGAGTACGCGGAGGCGGCGCTCGAGGGAGGACCGGCGTTCGAGCGCTACGTCGAGCAGCTGGCCGCCGAGGATGAAGCGGCCTACCGCAGGCGCGTGCTGGGGGACGGGCGCGGGGCCGTGCTCGAGGAGCTGGCGCGCCAGGGTCGCGTGCTCGAGGGGGTGCGGTCGTGAGCGAGTACACCGTGGCCGAGCTGATGGTCTGCCGCCTGGCGGCCGAGATGGAGGAGCGGGGCGTCACCGTCCTCGGGTCCTTCACGCCGCTGGCGTACGCGAGCTACATGCTGGCCAAGTGCACCCACGCCCCGGATGCGTACCTCGTCGGGTACAACGCCATGGGCATGGCGCCCGTGGAGCTGTCGTTCATGAGCTCCGAGGCCGCCGCCTACGAGCGTGCCACCGCCCGCTGGGGGTTCCTGTCCGCCGTCAACGTCATCCACCTGGCCAACCGCGGCAACGTCGAGTGCGTCTCCTCGGCCCAGATCGACGGGGACGCGGCGATCAACCTGTCGGTGATCGGTGACTACGACCGGCCCAAGGTCCGCCTGCCGGGCGGGGTGGGGGCCCCCGAGGTCATCCAGAACTACCGCAAGATGCTGGCCTACTTCGGCCGCCACGACGCCCGGACGCTGACGCGGGAGGTCGACTTCGCCACCGGCAAGCGGACCCCGATCAGCGCAGGCGCCCGCAGCCAGCGGGGCCTGCAACCCGGGCCAGTGATCATCGTCACGCCGATCGCGGTGCTCGTGAAGGATGACGACGGCGCGCCGTTCACCCTCGAGAGCGTCCACGACGGGGCGACGCCCGATGACGTCGTCGCCGCGACGGGGTTCGAGGTCCGCGTCCCCACCGCCGTCCGCCAGACCGTCGAACCGACCCCGGAGCAGCTGCGGCTGCTGCGCGAGGAGATCGACCCCTTCGGCACGATCCAGTTCGACTTCCTGGCGGGGCGTGAGCGCCTCCCATACCTCCGGGGGATCCTGGAGGCGGAGTGGGCACGGGCCGAGGCAGCGGTCGCCGGCCGGGAGACGACGTGATGGCCACCGATCCAGGGGTCGTGGTCACCGACCGCGACGGCGTCCGGCTGGTCACCGTCGACCGGCCTGCGGTGAAGAACGCGCTGCACACCGCCGCCTACGACGCGATCACGACGGCCCTCACCGAGGCGCGCGCACGCGACGACGTGTCCTGCGTGGTGCTCACCGGCTCGGGGTCGGACTTCACCGCGGGGTGGGATCTCGCCGAGGCCGCCGACCCCCCGCCCGCGGTGGACGACGGGCGAGAGCACGGGTACCCGCCGTTCATCGAAGCGGTGGAGTCCTTCCCCAAGCCGCTCCTCGCGGCGGTGCGCGGGGTAGCGGTCGGCATCGGGTTCACCCTGCTGGGCCACTGCGACCTGGTCGTGTTCGGGCGCACAGCGCGCCTGAAGGCGCCCTTCGTCGGCCTGGGGCTGTGCCCTGAGGCGGGCGCCACCGTGACGCTCCCCGCGCTCCTCGGCCGCCAGCTCGCCACCGAGCTCCTGCTGACGGGCCGCTGGCTGCAGGCGGAGGAGGCGGTGGCCGCGGGGCTCGGGGTGGCCGTGGTCGATGACGACGACGTGCTCGACCACGCCCTCGACCTCGCGGCAGCGCTGGCCGCCCAACCGATCTCGTCGCTGCGCGCCACCAAGGAGCTGCTGCTCGCCAGCCGCCTGCCGGCCGCCCAGGCCGCCAGGCGTCTGGAGGACCAGACCTTCGCCGGCCTGCTGGGAAGCCCGGCGAACGTCGCCGCGGTCGAGGCGCTGACCGGAGGTCGTCGGTGACGAGGGTCGACACCACCGACCCATTCGGGCTGCAGGCGGACCTGCACGTCGACCTCGGCGAGGACGTCGAGGCATTCCGCGCCGAGCTGCGCGGCTGGTTGGCCGGCAACGTGCCGAGAGGGCCTCGGCCGACCGATGAGGCGGCGCGCTTCGAGATCGGCCGCGCGTGGCAGCGGCGCATGGCCGAGGCCGGGTGGGCGGGGATCGCCTGGCCCACCGAGTACGGCGGGCGGGGGGCCGGCGCCCTCCAGCAGTTCGTCTACTACGAGGAGCTCGCGCGTGCCGGGGCGCCTGCGCCGGTGAACCAACCGGGGATCATCCTGTTCGGCCCGACGCTCATGGTCTACGGCAGCGAGGAGCTGAAGCGCCGCTACCTGCCGCGCATGCTCACCGCCGAGGACGTCTGGTGCCAGGGGTTCTCCGAGCCGGAGGCGGGATCCGACCTCGCCGGCCTGCGGACGACGGCGCGGCGGGACGGCGACGGGTACGTCGTGCACGGGCAGAAGATCTGGACCTCGTGGGCCGCCTACGCCGACCGCTGTGCGCTGCTCTGCCGAACCGACCCGGACGAGCCCCGCCACCGCGGCCTGTCGATGGTGATCCTCGACCTGCACCAGCCTGGCGTCGAGGTCAGGCCCATCGTGCAGATCACCGGGGAGCGGGACGAGTTCGGCGAGCTGTTCCTCGACGGCGCCACGGTGGCGGGCGACCACCTGGTGGGCGAGGAGGGCCAGGGCTGGGCGGCGGCGATGCGGATGCTCGAGTTCGAGCGATCCGACCTCGGCCTCCACGACCACGCCCGCCTGCAGGTCCGCCTCAACACCATCGGGGCGTTCCTCGCCGATGCGATCAGCGACCGGCGACTCACCGGCCTCGACGCCGTCGACCTCAGGCGTCGCTTCGCTGATGCCTGGGTCCGCTGCGGGCTGCTGCGCCAGTTCAACCTGGGCGTGGCGTCGGAGCTCGCGGCCGGACGCCGCCCCGGCGCGATGTCATCCGTCCTCCGGTTGTACTGGAGTGACCTGGCCCAGGTCGTCGAGTCCCTCGGCCTCGACGTGGTGGGACCGGACAGCCCCCTGGCGGTCGACGACGTCCGCACGTACCTGCACAGCCGCCACACGACCATCGCCTCCGGGACCTCAGAGGTCCAGCGCGGCATCGTCGCCGAGCACGTCCTCGGCCTGCCCCGCGACCGTCGCGGGGGGTGAGGAGCGACCATGCAGATCCCCTTGGATGAGGAGCAGGCGACGTTCGCCTCGGTCGTCCGCGAGGTGCTCGTCCGCACCGACCCGCCGGGGGAGCGCACGTTCGACCCCGGCACGTGGGCTCAGCTCGTTGCCGGTGGGTTCCTCGATGCGGTGTCCGCCGACGAGCCGGGCGGCACGGTCTTCCTCGGGTTGCTCGCCGAGGAGGTCGGACGTGCGGCGAACCCGGTGCCCGTGACCGCGTCGGTGGTCCTCGCCGGCCACGCCCTGTCAGCTGCCGGCGCCGATGAGGATCAGGTGGCCGCGCTGCGCGGGGGACACCGGCTGGCGGCGCTGCTGCTCGACGTGGGGCAGGCCTGGGAGACACCGGTCTTCGGGCTCGCCACCGGAGGTGATCAGCTCGTCGTGTCCGGGAGCTGTGCCGCCGTCCTCGGCGCCGGCATCGCGGAGGTGTGGATCGTCCCGGCTCGGCATCTGGACGGCGGCACGTGCCTGGTCCGGGTGGACCCTGCCGCATCGGGCGCACACGTCGCCCGGTCGCACCTCGACCTCACCGGGACGGTCGCGACCGTCACGCTGGAGGGGTGCCCGGCCACGCCGCTCCACACCGCCCGAGACGTCGCCACGGCGCTCGACGCGGCGTTCCAGCGCGCCGCCCTCGCCGACGCGGGGGAGATGGTCGGAGCCGCCCAGCGCTGCCTGGACCTCACCGTCGCCCACCTGACCACGCGTCGGCAGTTCGGCCGGCCGATCGGGACGTTCCAGGCGCTGCAGCACCGCTGCGCGGAGCTCGTCGTCGACATCCACGCCGCACGCAGCGCCGTCCGATGGGCCTGCCGCGCTGCCGATGGAGGCGATCCGCTCAGCCACCTGCTGGTCGCCGGCGCCCAAGCGGTCGCCACCCGCGCGCTGCAGCGGGCGGCGGAGGAGTGCATGCAGATGCACGGCGGCATGGGCTTCACCTGGGAGCACGACGCACACGGCCAGCTCCGCCGCGCCACGTCGGGGAGGTGGCGGTTCGGGACAGCCGAGGTGAACCTCGCGCGCATCGCTGGGGGCCTCCAGGTGCCGGCGCCGCCCATTGACACCTCTGCATCCGCCAGATAAGAAGATAATCCGGTGCCAGTATTTCGAGCCGAGGAGGCCCTGAAGTGACGCGACGACTTGTGGTGGCAGTGCTCGCCATGGCGATGGTGATGGCCGCGTGCAGCGGCGACGACGGCGGGGGAGACGACGGTGGTGCGGACGTCTCGTCCGACGCCACCGAGCAGGGCGGCGACGCGGGTTCCGGCGGGACGTGCGACGACGGAGACCCCCTGCTCATCGGGGCGGTCCTGGACATCACGGGCGCGGTCGCGGAGGTCTCCCAGCAGCAGCAGGAGGGGATGGAGATCGCCGTCGAGGAGATCAACGCCGGCGACGGCGTCCTCGGCCGCTGCGTCGAGCTCGTCGTCCAGGACAGCCAGAACGATCCGACCCAGGCCGCCACCGTCACCCGTGAGCTGATCGACCGCGACGAGGTCGACGTCCTCGTCGGGCCGGTGAACAGCGGACCGCAGGGCGCGAGCATCGAGGTGTCGCGGGAGACGGACACGTTGCACGTCGTCGGCGCGCTGGCGCCCATCGACTACGAGGAGTTCCCCTTCGTCTTCCGCAACGAGTTCGCCTCGCAGCAGGTGGGCCCCGGGTTCGTGTCCTTCGCCGAGGAGCTGGGTGCCGACGCCATCGGCATCCTCGCCTCCAACGACGCCTTCGGCACCTCCATCGCCGACGCGGTCCAGGCGACCGCCGAGGAGACCGGTGCGGAGATCACCGCCGTCGAGTTCTTCGACCCGCAATCGGTCGACCTGCTCCCGCAGGTGCGCGCGGTCCGGGACTCCGGTGCAGAGGTCGTCGTCTCCGTCATCACCGGCCAGGCGGGCATCTCCGCCCTCAGCGCCCGCCAGGAGCTCGGCTGGGATGCACCCGTGCTCGGCTTCTCGGGCATCGCGACCCCTGAGATCATCGAGGGCGTCGGCGAGGAGGCGATGGACGGCGTCTACGTGACGCTGAACTACGACAACCTCGTCCGCTCCGAGGGGGAGTCACAGCCGTCCGACGAGGCGGTCCAGGCCTTCATCGAGACGTTGAAGGAGTTCCGCGGCGAGGACCCGCTGACGTTGAACGTCCAGTGGCCGGCCGGTGGCTACGACATGGTGATGATGCTCGCCGACGCGATCGAGGGGGCGGGCGACGTGGATGCCGAGGCGGTGCGCCAGCAGCTCTACGACAACGGCTACGACGCCCTCAAGGCCGACTACGAGGCCGAACCCGGAGACCACGACCTCATCCCCGATGACGCGCTGGCGTTCGTCGTCGCCGGCACGCTGGAGGACGGGACCCTCGAGCGCGTCGAGACGGAGTGACGCGCCGCCACGAGCGGCGGGGCCAGGGAGAGAGCAGAGCATGAGCTGGTTCCTCGAGACCGCGATCGTCGGGTTGACCGGCGGTGCGATCTACGCCCTCATCGCGATGGGCTACAACGTCATCTTCGCCACCACGGGCGTGCTCAACTTCGCGCACGGCGAGTTCTTCATGGGTGGGATGATGCTGGGGGCGTTCCTGTTCGTCAGCTTGGGCCTCCCCGTGCTCGTCGCCCTCGGCCTGACCGTCCTGGCCGCCGCGGTCGTGGCCGTCGCCGAGGAGCGCATCGCCGTCCGCAGCGCCACCAAGACCGGGCAGGGCCTCGGCAGCCTCGGGTGGGTGCTCTCGACCCTCGGCGTCGGGATCATCATCCGCTCGGGCTTCACGTTGACCATGGGACCGCAGCTGCGGACGTTCCCCGACGTCATCCCCCTGGGCTCCTTCCGACTGTTCGGCGCGGTGATCTCCGCCCACCGCGTGCTGCTCATCGTCACGGCCCTGGCGGTCGGGGCGCTGCTGTACGCGTTCCTGGAGCGCTCGCTCCTCGGACGCGCGCTGGGCGCCGTGGAGCAGGACCCGGACGCCGCGCACCTGCGGGGCATCCCGGTCGTCCGGCTCGGGGTCCTCGCGTTCGCCATCGGCGGTGGGCTGGCCGCCTTCGTCGGCTTCCTGGCAGCGCCGCTCAGCGCCGCGGTCTCCTCCGTCGGGCTGATCTTCGGCCTCAAGGGGTTCATCGCGGCCGCAGCCGGTGGGATCCCGTCCATCAAGGGTGCCCTCATCGCCGGCTTCGGCGTCGGGCTGCTCGAGGTGTTCGGCGCCTCCTACCTGGGTGCGGGGTACCGGGACGCGATCGTGTTCGCAGCCCTGCTGCTCATCCTGTTCATCCGCCCGTCGGGGCTCTTCGGCTCCGAGAACGTCCGGGCCGTCTGATGGAGCGCTTGACCTCTGCGGGTCGACGTCGCCGTCCAGCCGTGCCCGCGCTGGCGGTGCTGGTGCTGCTGCTGCTGGGTCCCGGCGTCTTCGCCCGGGCCATGAGCGGCCTCACCAGCATCGTCGTGTGGCCCTTCACCAGGGAGCTCGAGTTCGCCTCGAGCCGCTACGAGATCTTCAACGCCGAGCTGCTGCTGACCTACGTCATCGTCGTCCTCGGCCTGAACCTCGTCTTCCAGACGGGGATGATCTCGCTGGGCCACAGCGCGTTCTTCCTCGTCGGGGCCTACACGTTGGGCCTGACGACCACCGCGCTCGGCTGGTCCTTCTGGCTGGCCCTGCCCGCCGCTGCGGCGGCGAGCGCGCTCGTCGGGCTGGTCCTCGGCGTGCCCGCCATCCGCCTCGGCCTCTTCACCCTGGCGATGGTCACCGTCGGGTACGCCATCGTGTCTGAGACCCTGGTGCTCGAGTGGCGATCCATCACCGGTGGCGGCGACGGCCTCCGCGGCATCGAGTACCCCGGCCTGTTCGGCGAGCTCGAGTCCTACTACTGGCTGCTCGTCATCGTCGTGGTGGGGACCTTCCTCCTCACCCGCAACTGGCTGCGGTCGCCTCTCGGACGTGCCGGACGCGCCACCGCGGACAACCCGGTCGCCGCGCAGTCCATCGGCCTCGACGTGCGGATGGTGAAGGTCCGGTCCTTCGTCGTCTCCGCGGCGCTGGCGGGCCTGGCGGGTGCCCTCTACGCACCCCTCATCGGGTTCCTCTCACCCGAGGGGTTCCGCGTCGACCTCTCCGTCCTCTTCCTGCTCATGGTCCTGCTCGGCGGCGGCGGGACGGTCGCCGGACCGATCCTCGGCGCCGTGGTGCTGTTCCGCATCCCGCTCGCCGTCGAGGACATCACCGGGCAGGCAGGCGACATGAGCCTGCTGGTGTACGGCATCGTCCTGGTCATCTCCGTCCACCTCGTGCCGCAGGGCTTCATGAGCGCGTGGCGGTTCCTCCGCGACCGCGTCGGGCTGGGGCGGTCCGCCGCGGGTCAGGCGGGATCCGAGCCGGTGTCCCCCGATGCCGCGGACGACCTCGGGGGGTCGCGGATCGCGATCGGCGAGCACCTGCCCGCCACGTCCACCACCGCGGGCCCGGTCGCCATCCATGCCGAGGGGCTGCGCAAGAACATCGGCGGCGTCCAGGCGGTGGACGGCGTCGACCTCCGGGTCGGCCCTGGCCAGGTGCACGCGCTGATCGGTCCGAACGGCTCGGGCAAGACCACGACGCTCAACCTGCTGTGCGGCTACGTCCCCACCGACGCCGGCACCGTCTCGCTCGGCGGGGAACCGGCCGAGGGACCCGCTCACGAACGCGCCCGTCGCGGGCTGGCGCGCACGTTCCAGACCCCCTTCGTGTTCGAGAACATGAGCTGCCTCGAGAACGTCATGGTCGCGCTGGACCGGCACCGCTCGGTCAGCGCCCTCGCGTACCTGCTGCGGACGCGCGCGGCCCGGGCGGAGGAGCAGGCGGCCTACGACCGGGCCGTGGCCATCCTCCGCGGCGTCGGGCTGGACGACGTCGAGCAGGAGGCGAGCGTGCTGCCGCCCGGTCGACGGCGGCTGCTCGAGATCGCGCGGGTCATCGCGTCCGCGCCGACCGTCGTCATCATGGACGAGCCCGCCGCCGGTCTGGGACACGAGGAGATGGCCGACCTCGAGGCTGCGGTCACCGCCTTCCGGGAGGGCGGCCTGGCCGTGCTGCTGGTGGAGCACCACGTCGACCTCGTGATGCGGCTGGCCGACGAGATCACCGTGCTCGACTTCGGGCAGGTGATCGCCCACGGCGACGCGGACGTGGTCCGCGATGACCCCGCGGTCGTCGCCGCCTACCTCGGCACCGAGGCGAGCGCGGCGCTGGACGACCAGGTGGAGGGTGCGTGATGCTCGAGATCGCTGACCTGCACGCCGGCTACGGCCTGGTCCCCGTCCTCCACGGCATCTCGCTGTCGGTCGCGGAGGGCGAGGTCGTGGCGGTCATCGGCGCGAACGGCGCCGGCAAGTCGACGCTGCTGCGGACGATCTCCGGGTTGACCGACGTGACCGCGGGCGCCATCACCTTCGACGGCCACGAGCTGGTCGGCCGCTCACCCGCGGCCATCGCGGGGACCGGCATCGCCCACGTCCCCGAGAACCGCCGGGTCTTCCCCCAGCACCCCGTCCAGGACAACCTCCGGCTCGGTGCCTACGTCCACCGCCGCGACCGGAGGGCCATCAGCGAGGACCTCACCGCCGTCTACGAGCGGTTCCCCGTCCTGGGGGACCGGCGGACGCAGCAGGCGGGGACGCTGTCGGGCGGCGAGCAGCAGATGCTGGCCATCGGCATGGCGCTCATGGCT
The DNA here is from genome assembly GCF_964222135.1 of Euzebya sp. Lineage (NCBI taxonomy): Bacteria > Bacillati > Actinomycetota > Nitriliruptoria > Euzebyales > Euzebyaceae > Euzebya > Euzebya sp. The sequence goes on along the minus strand of NZ_CAXQBR010000067.1, from coordinate 64,573 downwards.
CGCCCACGCCTGCTGATCATGGACGAACCCTCCCTCGGGCTGGCGCCGATCATCGTCGAGCAGGTCTTCGCCGAGATCGGGTCGCTCGCCCGGAGCGGCATGACGATCCTCCTCGTCGAGCAGCTCGCCCGCGCCGCGCTCGGCATCGCCGACCGCGGCATCGTGCTGCGGCTCGGCCGGATCGTGGCGACGGGCTCCGCCCAGGCCCTCCGCGACGATCCTGAGGTGCGAGCGGCCTACCTCGGCACCTGATCCGCCGACGGCACCTCAGCGGTCACCGACGGCCAGGTCGGCGAGGACCTGGCGGCGGAGCACCTTGCCGCTGGCCGTCCGGGGCAGCGTGGCGCTGATCCGCACCTGCTTCGGGACCTTGTGGCCGGGGAGCCCGGCACGGCAGAAGTCGATGAGGGACGCCTCGTCGAGGACCACGCCCTCGCGTGGCACCACGACGGCGCACACCGCCGACCCCCAGCGATCGTCAGGAACGCCCACCACGACGGCCTCGTACACGTCCGGGTGCTCGTGCAGGACGTTCTCCACCTCGCTCGGGTGCACGTTCTCCCCGCCGGTGATGATCATGTCGTCCTTGCGGTCGGTGAGGTACAGGTAGCCGTCGTCGTCGCGGTGACCCAGGTCACCGGTCCGGAGCCACCCGTCCTGCAGCGCGGCAGCGGTCGCCGCCTCGTTCCGGTGGTAGCGGTCGAGCAGCGCGGGCCCGCGGACGACCACCTCTCCCGTCGTGCCCGGCGGTACGGGCACACCGTCCGGGTCGACCACGGCCGTCTGCATCCCGATGCCGTCGCGACCGACCGAGCGGAGGAGCTCGGGGCGACCTCGGGGGTCGTGCTCCTCGGGGCGGAGGGCGGAGATGCCGAGCGCCTCGGTCATGCCGTAGACGTTGAGGAAGTCGCAGCCGAGCCGCTCCATCGCCCGCCGGAGCAGTGCCGGGGGCATCGGTGCGGCCCCGTACATGATGCGCTGCAGGCTGCCCGCATCAGCGGGCGTCACCTGACCCTCCTCGAGCAGCATGTTCAACATGGTCGGGACCATCTGGGTGTGGGTGATGCCGTGGCCGCGCAGGGCATCGATCACCGGACCGGTCTTGAACCGCGGCAGCACCACCGACGTGGCCCCCACGTACGTGAAGGCGTACCCGACCTGGGAGCCGATGTGGAACAGGGGCATGGCGGCGAGGTACGTCGAGTCGTTGCGGGCGGCCATCTCGTGGGCCATGGCGACGATGCCCGCGTGGAGCGCCCAGTGGCTCAGCACCGCGCCCTTCGGCCGACCCGTCGTGCCGCTCGTGTACATGATGGCCCCGGGAGCGGACGCGTCGATGAACGGCGGAGACGCGGCCGGACGGGCGCGCTCCAGGACGACCTCGTAGCCGGTCTGCTGGTCATCGTCGTCGAGACGCCACACCAGCGGGACAGCCGGAGCGCTGGACGGGAGGTCCATCCCGCGTCCGAGGATCACGGCCGCGGGCGTCGCATCGGCGAGCACGGCCACGAGCCCGGCATCGTCGTAGCGGTAGCTCAGCGGGACGAAGACGGCGCCCGCCCGGTGCACGCCGACGCGGATCTCGACGTACTCCGGCTCGTTGTAGGCCAGCAGCGCGACGCGGTCGCCGGGCTGCACGCCGCCGGCGCGGAGGGCTGCCGCAAGCCGATCGGCGCGCTCGTCGGCCTCGGCGAAGGTGATCCGGCGAGCTCCCGCGACGATGCACGGGCGGCGGGGGGTGCGCGAGGCGCCGTGCAGGAGCAGGTCGGGGACCTGGCGTGCGGGCGGGCCGGTCATGGACACGTCCGGGCCGGCCACAGTGCACACAACATGGCGTCGGATTATAGATCTGGTGCGCCGGGAGGTGCTAGCGCTGGAAGCCGCCGATGAGGAGCCGCTCCAACATGTCCGCCAGCTGCGCGTGCGATCCTGCGGGCTCGAAGCGGAGCACGAGCAGGGCACGTGCCGCCGCCTCGTTGCCGATGGAGTAGATCGCAGCGGCCAGGTGGGCATCGATCGAGTCGTCCACCTGCCCCTCCCGCTGGCCGTGGCGCAGCACCCGAGCTGCCCGCTCGATGAACCGGCTGCGCATGCCGTCCCAGGCCTCGGCGAGCTCCGAACCGGGCTGCATGAGCTCCTGCCAGGCGCGGAGGACCCCGAGGTGGCGTTCGTAGGCGGCCACGTAGGCCAGGAACTGCGCTTTGATGGCCAGGCGACCGTCCTCCATCGGCAGGTGGGAGTCGCGGATGATCGCCTCCTCCGCCGAGGCCTGCAGGCTGCGGAAGATGTCCTCCTTGTCGACGAAGTACCGGTAGACCGTCCCCGAGGCGACGCCGGCGTGGGTGGCGATGTCGAGGACCGTCGCGTCGGTCAGGCCGCGCTCGCCGAAGACCTCCACCGCGGACTCGCGGATCGACTGCCACGTCCGCATGCCCCGAACCGATCGCGGCGCGACCTTGTCGGAGGACCGCTCCCAGTGGATGTGGGGGTCGAACCGCGGGACGCCCAGACCCGCGGCGGTCGTCTCGCCAGCGGCTCGCGGCGCGTCGGGGATGTAGATGCCACGGGTGACCATGTGCGCGAGCGTCTCGGCGACGTCGGCGTGGTCCGGGTCGGCCGAGGGCGCGAGGAAGAGGCTGTACTGGAACAGCAGGTCGGTGAGGAACCGCGCAGGCGTCCGCCCGAGGCGACGGGGCACCGCGAGGTGGGGGGCGAGTGCCGCTGCCCAGCCGGCGCGCTTGGCCTCGAGGACGCGGTGGACGTCGGTGCCCGGTCGCGCCAGCTCGAAGGCGACGCGCAGGGCGCCGGGGTGCGACGCGGCGCAGCGCAGCCACTCGGCGAACGCGCTGGTCATCGACGGGGCGGCGTCGAGCGCCTCGACCAGCCTCCCGTCGAAGGTGTCGAGCACCTCGTTGGCGACGTGGTCCTTGCCGTCGAAGTAGCGGTAGAACGCACCCGTCGTCACCCCTGCGTCGGCCGTGATGTCGACGAGCCGCGAGCCGGCGAAGCCGTGGGCGGCGATGCTGCGGCCCGCCGCCCGCACCAGGAGCTCGCGCGTGGTCATCTCCTCGGCGGCTGGTGACGAGTCCGCCCCCGTGGCCGCTCCTCCGCTGCTCTTCGCCACCGCCGTCAACCGTACCGCCTGCGCAGCTCTGCCTTGGGGACCTTGCCCGCAGCCGTGCGCGGCATGTCCTCGACGACCGAAAGCGATCGGGGGACCTTGTACCTCGCCAGCCGCCCGGCGCAGTGCGCCTGCACCGACGCGAGGTCGACCGTCGTCCCCGGGCGTGGGCGGACGACGGCGTGGACGACCTCACCCCAGTGCGGATCCGGCCGACCGATGACCGCGACCTCCTCCACGTCGGGGTGGGTCGCCACCACCTCCTCCACCTGGCGGGAGGCGACGTTCTCGCCGCCGCTCACGATGATGTCCTTGAGCCGATCGACGACGAACAGGTACCCCTCGGCGTCGCGGTAGCCGAGGTCGCCGGTCCGGATCCACCCGTTGCCGACGGGGTCGGCGCCCCAGTAGCCCGACATCGCCGAGGGGCCCCGGGCGGCGATCTCACCGTGGACGCCGACGGGGGCGGGGGCGCCGTCGGCCAGGTCGAGCACCACCACCTCGGTGCACAGGTCCTCGACCCCGGCCGCGGGGAGCAGCTCCGGGCGGGTGTGGTCGTCAGCCCGCAGCACCGTGGCGGCGCCGAGCTCCGTCATCCCGTAGAACTGCACGAGATCGCACCCGAGGATCGCGGAGGTCCGGGCGACCAGCTCGGCGCTGATCGTCGAGCCGCCGTAGGACAGGCACCGCAGCGTCGATGTCTGATCGCGGCTGGGCTCCACGTCGCAGAGCGCCTTCATCGCGGTGGGGACGAGGAGCATCTGGGTGACCCCGTGGCGACCGATCGAGGCCACCACCGCGTCGGGATCGAAGTCCCGCGCGATCACGTTGGCCGCCCCGCGGTACGTGAAGGCGAGGGACACGTGGGCGGAGATGTGGAACAGCGGCATCGGCTGCAGGAAGACGTCGTGAGCGGTGATCATCAGCTCGGCGACGTAGCTGCACGCGCGGGCGAAGATCGCGCGGTTCGAGATGCACACCCCGCGGGGCGTGCCCGTGGTCCCGCTGGTGTAGAGGAGGGTGCAGATCTCCTCGGCCGAGATCGTCGCGCGCTCGCGCCGGGGCGCGTGATCGGTGAGCAGGGCCTCGTAGCGGGCGCCCGGCCCGTCCTGGTCGCCGAGCCACCACACCGGCGTGTCGACGGCGGGCGGGATCACACCGGCGCCGACCACGAGCACCGCGGGGCGGGCGTCGTCGACCAGCCAGCGCAGCTCTCCCCCTGACAGCCGGTGGTTGAGCGGTGTGAGGATCGCCCCGGCGCGCTGGCAGGCCACCACCAGCTCGACGAACTCGATCTCGTTGCGGGCGAGCAGGGCGACCCGGTCTCCCCGGTCGATGCCGTGGGTCCGGAACGCCGCCACCAGCCGGTTCGCGCGGTCGTGGACGTCGGCGAAGGTCAGCATCCGCCCGGACTCCACATGGCTCACGCACATCGAGTCGGGTGATCGCAGCGCGGTCGACGCCACCATGTCGGGGACCGTCCCCATCGCCCTCGTCCTTTCCATGCCGACCGTAAACTGGTACCATGTTATCTCCTGGGGCTGTGTGGGAGCGATGGTCGTGGCAGAGCACGTGACGGACGGGTGGCGCACCGCGTCGGGGCTTCCGCTCGCACCCTGGTACGACGCGAGCGACGTACCGGACGACTGGTGGGCGGCTGTCGGGGCACCGCCGGGCCGAGCGCCGTTCCTCCGCGGGCCCTACGAGGGCATGTACCGGACGCAGCCGTGGCGCATCTTCCAGCTCAGCGGCTACGGCAACCCCGAGGACGAGGGCCGGCGGCTGCGGTTCCTGCTCGAGCAGGGTGAGACCGGCTTCATCATGGAGCACGACCGGAACACCGCGGACCACCTGTACGACGTCGACAACCCGGAGGTCGTCGCGCGTCGCGAGGACGTGGGACGCGTCGGTGCGGTGATCATGAGCGTGCGGGACTACGAGACCGTCCTCGAGGGCATCCCGCTCGAGTCGGTGTACGCCCACCCCGGCGGAGGCGTCGTCCAGCACGCGCCGTTCACCCTGGCCGCCTACTGGACCGTGGCGCGTCGGCGGGGGATCGCCTTGGACCGCCTCTACGGGACCGGCCAGAGCGACTTCTTCCTCACCTACGTCGGGTGCCCGCCCAAGCAGCAGATCCCCCCGGCGGCAGGGCTCCGGTTGAACGCGGACATCATCGAGTTCTGCGAACAGCACCTCCCGCACTGGGTCCCCGTCTCCATCGCGGGGTACAACGGGGCCGACAGCGGCTTGAACGGCGTGCAGGAGCTGGGCGCGGTCATGGCGGCTGCGGTGGCGCACCTCGATGAGATCGCCAGGCGCGGTCACGCCGACCTCAGCGCCCTCGCACGAGGGGTGGGCGGCATCAACCTGCGGGCATCGATGGACCTCTTCGAGGACGTCGCGAAGTTCCGGGCCGCCAGGAAGATGTGGCACGACCTCCTGGCGACCAGGTACGGCATCACGAACCCGCGCTCGTCGCAGCTGCGCATCCACGCGTTGACGGCCGGGTCCGCGATGACCTACCAGCAGCCCCTCAACAACCTGGTCCGCGGCACGATCATGGGCTTGGCCGGTGTCCTCGGAGGCGCGCAGTCCCTCGGGGTGTCCGGCTACGACGAGGCGATCTCGATCCCCTCTGACCACGCCCACCAGATGTCGATCCGCACCCAGCAGATCCTGCAGCACGAGACGCCGCTGATGGCGGTGGCCGATCCCTTCGCGGGGTCGTACTTCATCGAGTCGCTGACGGCGGACGTGCTCGAGGCGGCCTGGGCGGTCTTCGAGCAGATCGAGGCGCGCGGGGGCTTCATCGCCTGCTTGGACGACGGCTGGCTGCACGACCTGGCGCGCGACAACGAGGCCGAGCTGAACCGTCGACGGCGGGAGGGGAACGCGCACACGATCGGCGTGACCACGGCACGGTCAGACGTCAGCCCCTTCACCGTCCAGGGGTTCGAGGGCACGACCGACGCCTGGGAGCGCGGCATGGAGCGACTCGCCGCACTGCGGCGCGAGCGCGACGGCGCCGCCACGACCGCAGCGCTGCGCGAGCTCGGGCGCGCATGCGCGACCGGTGCGAACACCATGCCGGCCGTCCTCGAGGCCGTGGCGGCAGACGCGACCATCGGGGAGATCGGCGACGTCTTCCGCGCGGAGTTCGGCGACTGGGACTCCCCGATCAGGTGGTGAGCGCTGACGTGGACGTAGCAGGCGGCGCCGCGGCCGGAGGCGGAGGACGTCGACCGGTCAAGGTGCTCATGGCGCAGACGGCGCTGGACGGGCACTGGCGGGGGCCGGCCCTGGTGGCGAGGACGCTGCGGGACGCGGGGTTCGAGGTGGTCGTCCTGGGGATGGCGCGTGGCGAGGAGATCGTCCGGGCGGCCATCGACGAGGACGTGGACGTCATCGGGCTGCACGTCGGCGGGCACATCGCCGTCGTCGAGCGGATCATCGCTGCACTGCACGACGCGGAGGTGGAGGCACCTGTCCTCGCCGGCGGCACGCTGCCCCCGCAGTCCGTCGCCCGCTTGGATGAGCTGGGTGTCCGTTCCTTCCCACCCGGCTCTGCGCTCGACGACATCGTCGCCGAGGTCCGTCGGATCACGGGCCGCGCTGAGAGGTGATCAAGGCATCCTGACGTCACCGAGTGCCGACGCGGAGAGCGGGCTGGCCGTCGGCTTGGCGCTGCTGACCGGCCAGACGCCCACCGCGCAGACCCCCGCGGGGGACGAACCCTTCCGCGGCATGGTCCATCGGGCCATCGCCGCTGAACGGGCGGGGTTCGACTCCATCTGGGTCAGCGAGCACCACTTCACCGACGACGGGTACCTCACCTCACCGCTCGTCGCGGCGGCAGCGATGGCCGGAGTCACCTCCCGCATCCGCATCGGGACCGGCGTGGTGCTCGCGCCGCTCCACCACCCCGTGCGCCTGGCCGAAGATGCGGCGACGGTCCAGCTGGTGTCGGGTGACCGGTTGCTGCTCGGCATGGCCATCGGCTACCGCCCGGAGGAGTTCCCGCCCTTCGGGGTCCGACGGCAGGATCGGGTGGGACGTCTCCACGCTGCCGTGGATGTCTGCCGCCGCCTCCACACGGGCCAGGAGGCGCGGGGGGCATGGTTCCGTCCGGTGCTGGACGTCCGCCCGCCGATGCTGCTGGGCGGCCATTCGCCGGCGGCCATCCGACGCGCGGTGTCGATCGGGGACGGCTACCTGACCGGTGGGGGAGACGTCGACCACGCGATCCGGCTGCTGGACGTCCTCGCCGTCGAACCCCACGACCGGGACGTGTTCCACGTCGGGATCCACCTGGCCGTGGTGCTCGAGGACGCCGGCGTGCCGACGGACGTGATCATGGCGGGCGCCGAGTACCAGCATCGGCGCTACACCGAGTGGATGGCACTGCCGGAGCGCCCGCCGGCGCTCGTCCGCGGCACCACCGATCAGGTCATCGAGTCGATCTCGCCGGTCGTCGACCGCCTGGGGTCCTACGCAAACGCCACCCTGCTGCTGCGCCTGATCGTGCCGGGTGTCCCCGCCGCAATGGCTGACCAGTTGGTCCACCACGCAGGTTCGACGCTGCTCCCGGCCATCAAGGGCCGCTGACCGCCGGCGACGACGCTGGGTGGCCCCTGGCCGGCGACGACCGGTCGGCGTCGCGTACGCCATCTGACCACCTCCGGTGGCCTGGGGGAGCCATTCACGGCCGTGCGCATGCTGGTCCGCTAATCCCGGGCGCCGCCGGGCCGATGGCTCCGAAGCCCTGATCGGATCGCCTGCCGGTCTTCTTCGTACCGTCGGCACGGATGCCGACAGGAGCCCTCCCTTGCCACGTCGCGCACCCGCAGCGCTGCTCTCGCTCGCGCTGCTGCTCACCCTGCTCAGCCTGCCCGCATCCGCCCAGACCGGGGGGTTGACGACGCTCACCAACGAGTCCTTCACCGGGACTGCGGTCCAGAACCCCGGGGACTGGACCGCCGGGGGATCGCCGAACCCGCCCTGCCTCACCGCCAGCAGCGACGCCGGGGCGAGTTCCATCGCCGCGTGCACCACCGGCACGGTGGACGTCGACGGCGCCGGGGCGCTGCGCCTGACCCGTGCGGTCAACAACGCCGCGGGCTACGTCCTCTACAACCACGCCCTGCCGACCAGCGGCGGTCTGGACATCACCTTCCAGCAGGCCCAGTACGGCGGCACCGGCGCGGACGGCATCAGCCTGTTCGTCGTCGACGGCGAGACCAAGTTGACCGCCCCGGGTGCGCTGGGCGGGTGGCTCGGCTACGGGGGCAGCCCGACCAGCCCGACCGACGGTGTGGCCAACGGCCTCTTCAACGTCGCGCTCGACGCCTGGGGCAACAACTCCAACCGCACCTTCGACGGCGGCAGCTGCGCGGTGCCGGCGCCGAACACGCGTGAGCTCGAGGGGCGCAACCACGTCGTGGTCCGCGGCCCAGGCAACGGCGAGGTCGGCTATTGCTTCCTCGACCACGCCCCCGCGCCGATCTACGCCGCTGCTCGCAACACCCGCTCGACTGCCGCGGTGACCGTCCGGATCCAGGTGGACCCCTCCACCGCTCCCCAGCGCGACATCCGCGTCTGGGTCGATGGGGACCTCGTCATCGAGACCCCGCAGCCGGCTCAGTACCGCGACGCCGACACCTTCAAGTTCGGCTTCGCCGCGTCCACCGGCGGGTCCAACAACGTCCATGAGGTCTGGGGCCTGGACGTCGAGAGCATCGTCGCCGTCGAGGCCCAGCCGTTCGTCACCGTCGAGACCGCCGACCGGCAGCCTCCGGTCGCCGGCGCGACCACCACGCTGATCCACCGCGCCGGCATCCGGGCCACCGGTGGGCCACAGGGCGCGCCGATCGTCGTGACCCACGACCTCCCCGTCGGCGTCACGCTCGCCGGGACGCCGTCTGCCGGAGCGAGCTGGAGCTGCCAGGGGACGACCGGCGACGCCACCGTCACGTGCACCACCACCCCCGACCCCGACAACCCCCTGCGGCCCGGCACCGAGCTGCCGGCCATCAGCATCCCGGTCGACCTGGACGGCTCCGTGCCCGTGGGGACCGACCTGGCCGACGGCCTGGTCATCGATGGCGACGGACCCCGCGGCGACGGCACCCCCGCCCTCTTCGCCCGCACCGTCGTCACCACCCGCGCCGACCTGGCGATCCACCAGGCCGCGCCCGCGTCGGTCCCGCTCTCGGGCATCGTCGACTACGGCCTGCAGGTCACCAACCACGGGCCCAGCACCGCCACCGACGTCGTCGTGACCGACGAGCTGCCGGCCGGTGTGACCGCCATCACCGCCCCGGGTTGCGACGTCACCGGCCAGGTCGTGACCTGCGCCGTGCCGAACCTGCCCGTCGGCGCCACCCATGACCTCGTGGCCTCCGCCACCGCCCCGGGCACGCCGGGGACCCTCCGGAACGCCGCCCGCGTCTCAGGGTCGGCGTTCGACCCCGTCCACGCCAACGACACCACCGCCGTCGCCGCCACCACCGTCGAGCCGCACGGCGACCTGGCCGTCACGATCGACGCCCCTGTCGTCGTGACCGCGACGCAGGACCTGGTCATCGACGTCACCGTGTCGAACGTGGGTGCGCAGACCGCTGTCGGCGGTCAGGTCGAGATCACCACCGGTGCGCTGGCGATCACCAGCGCCGGCGGGTGCACGCCGAGCGGCACCAGCGCCACGTGCCCGACCGGTGACCTGGCCGCCGGGCAGACCGCCACCTTCACCGTCGCCGCGTCCACACCCGACGCGACCACCCCCGCAGTCGTGCACGCGACCGCCAGCACGACCGGTGTAGACGTCGACGCCCGCAACGACCACGCACGCCGGGAGGTGCGGATCCAGCAGGCGCCCACCCTCACCGCGGTCGTGACCGCACCGGCCAGCGCGCCGCTGGGCGGCACGATCGACTACGAGATCGACGTGGAGAACGCGGGCACGGTCGTCGCCGAGGACGTCGTCATCAGCGACGACGTGCCCGCCGGTCTCAGCGACCCCACCACCACCTCCACGGGCTGCGCTGTCACCGGCGGCACTCATGTCGACTGCACCGTCGGCGACCTGGCCGCCGGCGCGGACGCCACTGCCGCGTGGACCGCCACCGCGCCCAGCACGCCCACGACGGTCGAGAACGACGCACAGGTCACCGCCGCCCTGGCCGGCTCCCAGCGGACCGCGCTGACCTCCACCGTCGTCAGCGCCCACGCCGACATGTCCGCAACCCTCGCCGCGCCCGGCGCGGTGTCGCTCGGCGCGGACGTCACCTACGTCGTCGGCGTCGAGAACCACGGCCCGAACACCGCGCCGCAGGCGTCGGTCGATCTGACCCTCCCCGCTGGGATGACCGACGTGGTCATCCCCACCGGGTGCACCCCGCATCTGGGCGCCATCCGCTGCGCCGTGGACGACCTCGTGGTCGGGGACGAGGCGACGTGGACGATCACCGCGGACGCCCCCTCCACCGAGGGTGATCTCACCGCCACCGCGGTCGCCGGCACCACCGCCGTCGACGTGGTGATCCACAACGACCCCAGCGCCCCGGCCACGACTGCGGTGCAGCGCCAGGCCGACCTCGCCGTCGCGGTCACGGGCCCTGCCCGCATGGCCCTCGACGGCAGCGCGATCTTCACCGCGACCGTCATCAACCACGGGCCGGACGACGCCACCACCACCGAGCTCCAAACCTCCGTCACCGGCGCGGCGGCCACGACCAGCAGCACCACCGGCTGCGCCGGCACGCCGCTGCGGTGCGACGTCGGCACCCTCGGTGTCGGCCAGACCGCCCAGGCCGTGCTGACCACGACCGCGCCGTCGACCCCGGGGTTCCTCGTCCACCAGGCCACCGCGTCGACGGCAGCGGTCGACCTGGTCGCCGATGACGACGTCGCCACGTGGACCTCCACGACCGGTGCCGTCGCCGACCTCGCCGTGAGCCTGACCGCACCCGCGGCCGTGGTCCGCGGCGGTCAGGTGGCGTTCACCGTCACCGTCCGGAACCTGGGTCCCCAGGACGCCGCTGACGTGGTGGTGTCCGGTCCGATCCCCGCCGGTCTCGCCGCCCCCACCGGCGCCGTGCCGTGCACGGTCGCAGGCGGGACGTTCACCTGTGCGGTGGGGACCGTCGCGGCCGGGGCGACCTGGACCGGCGGCCTGACCGCCACGGCGACGACGATCGGGACGCTGACCGCGTCCGCATCGGCGACCACCTCCATCCGGGATGCCGACGCGTCCAACGACACCAGCGGTCCCGTGACGACCGACGTCACCGCACCCCCGGTGGTCCCCGGACCTTCCGGAGGGCCGACGGCGCCACAGCCGTCCCCGACGCCGACGCCCGCACCTCCCGTGACGGCCCCGCCGGCGCCGCCGGGCGCCACCGATGAGGACTCCGACGTCTCCGAGGACGAGGACGACGACGCGACCGCCACGACCGGGCCCCTGCGCGGCACCGGCACCGGACGGGGTGGCGTCACCGTCGCCCACCTCCCCGACACCCCGACCTCGCCGGCCCCCGGCGCGGGGGAGGACGACTACTACGACGTGCGCACCAGCCCGGGCCACGGCTTCGACACCTTCGAGCTGCGCCTGGACGACCCCGACGCCACCGCCCTCTACTGGTGGGACGGCGAGGCGTGGCTCAAGCTCCAGGGCACGTCGGTCGACCCCGACACCGGCGAGCTGGTCGTGGTGATCACCGAGGACAGCAGGCCGTCCTTCGGAGATCTGGACGACCTCCAGCTCGCCGCGGGTGCGACCCCGGCCGATCGCATGGCCGGACAGACCCGGGTCGGCACCGCCGTCGCCGCCTCACGCGCGGCGTGGCCCGCGGAGGGCACCGCCGGTGCGGTGGTCCTGGCCCGCGACGACGTCTACGCCGACGCCCTCACGGGTGGTCCGTTGGCCGTCGCCGAATCCGCGCCCCTCCTGCTCACCGGCCGGACGGCGCTGTACCCGGAGATCGTCGAGGAGATCGGGCGGCTGCTGCCGGCCGGTGGCACCGTCTACCTGCTCGGCGGCACCGCGGCACTCGACGAGGGCGTCGCCACGGCCGTGGAGGCCCTCGGATACGTCGTCGTCCGCGTCGCCGGCACCGACCGCTACGCCACCGCGGTGGCGATCGCGGAGCACCTCGGGTCGCCGGAGGTCGTGTTCCAGGCCACCGGCACCGACTTCCCCGACGCGATGGCGGCGGGTCCCGCTGCCGCGGCCTCCGGCGGAGCGGTCCTGCTGACCGCCGGCGACCAGCAGTCCCCGGCCACGGCGGCGTACCTCGCCTCACACGGCGAGGCAACCCGCTACGCGGTCGGGGGCGCCGCGGCCGCGGCCGACCCGGGAGCCACACCGCTGGTCGGCGACGACCGCGTCGACACGGCGGCGCTCGTGGCCGAGGCGTTCTTCGACCAGCCCGGGCACGTGGGCGTGGCACCCGCGGGGGACTTCCCCGACGCGCTCGTCGCCGCCCCCGTCCTGGGCGCGCACGGCGACCCGCTGCTGCTCGTCAGCAGCGGCGACCTGCCCGCGCGCGTCCGCACCTACCTGACGGCCCGGTCGTGGACCATCGGCGGCGTCACCGTCTTCGGCGGCAGCGCTGCGCTGTCCGACGACGTGCTGACGACGCTGCAGCGCGCGTTGCCGTAGCGGCGGGTCGGACGGGCCCGGAACCGCTCCCGGGCCCGTCGGACTCGATCATGGCTCAGGGTCAGTCACGGACGATGTCGAGGGCTGCGGCGCACGCCGTCGCGTCCGCCACGCAGACCACGTCTGCGTCCGCCGTCACGGACCATCGCAGGAGGCGTTCGGTCGCCGATGGCAGGTCATCGCCGTTGGCGAGGACCACCGGGGCGTCCCACCGGGCTGACAGCGCCGCCGCGGTGAACCCGGCGGTCCAGGCGGAGGGCGACTGACCCTCGATCACGATGACCGCGTCCGCCTGCGAGCTGGGGGAGAACCCGCGCGCGGTGGCGATGGCGGTCGCGGTGTCGAACCGCGTGGCGCCCGCGATCCGCTCGACGCCCGCCACGGTGGCGGCGGCCGCCTGCTCGACGGCCCGCCCGAGCGCGCCCGTGCCGCCGATGATCCGAAGGGCGGTCAGCCCACCGAGGGCCTCTGCGGTCGTGGTGGACAACTGGTCCGACTGGCTCAGCAGGATCGGTGCGCCGTCGACCGCGGCCCAGGCCCCCAGGGCCAGCGCATCCGCGAACGCCTGCGTCGGATCGGTGGCGTCGGGCGAGGGGAACGCGCGGGCGACGAACCCCTCGCTCGAGCGTGACAGCCCCGCGATCTCCGCGGCGGTCTCGAGGCGCGTCGCCCCTGCGGTGCGGACGACGTCGAAGCCGGCATCGACCAGTGCGGTCGCGACGTCGGCGGCCACGGCGTCCTCCCCACCGAGGATCCGGACGGTCGTGACGTCCAGGCGTCGCAGCTCCGCTAGCACCGCGGGCTCCAGCGACGACGGGTCGGTCAGCAGCAGCGGCCGGTCGTCCTGGAGCGAACCGGAGGCCAGCGCGTCGGCGAACACCTGCTCACTGGCCAGGAGCGCCTCTGCCGGCCCGGCCTGGGCGAAGGCAGCGCCCGCGCTCGGGAACGCCAGCTCGCTGAAGGCGATGGAGGTCTCCGACCCGCCGCCCCCCGGATCACCGGCGTCCCCGTCGTCCAGGCGGAGGTTGATGAACAGCGGCTCCGGCTCGTCCGGTTCGTCGGGGTCCGGCGGCCCGTCGGGGTCCTCGGTCGGCGGTGTCCCTCCCCCTCCACCGATCGGGGCCGGCCGGAACGGCGTGACCGGGGCCGAGGGTGCGGACGCTGCGCCCTCGCCCTTCGCGTTCACCGCGGCGACGGTCACGGTGTGGGACGTGCCGTTGGTCAACCCCGTCATGGTGGCCGGGCTCGAGAGGGCGTCCACCTCCGCGACCACCCCCGTGCCGTCGTCGGCCCGCAGCACCCACCCGGTGATCGGCGCACCGCCGTCGTCGGCCGGCGGGGTCCAGGCCACCTGCGCACGTCCATCACCGGGGGTCGCCACCACCGCGGTGGGTGCGCCCGGGGCCGTGGCGGCCAGGGGCGTGGCCGGGCTGCTGTGGTCCGACGGCAGGACCTCACCGCTGGCAGTCAGCGCGGCCACCGTGACCGTGTGCGCTGCCGTCTCGTCCAGGTGGCGGACGTCCGCGGTGGTGACGTCGCCGACGTCGATGGTGTCGACGACCGCGCCGGCGACGTGGACGCGGATGCGGTAGCCCACGACCGGGCCGGGCTCCACCGGTGGCGGCGTCCACGCGACGGTCGCGCTCCCCGGCCCGGGGGTGGCGGTGACCCCGGTCGGTCGCAACGCGTCCAGCGCGGCGTGGGCGTCGACCAGCCCCGCACCGACCGAATGCGGACCACCGACCATCGGTGCCGCGGACATCCGCAGCAGATCAGCCACCTGCGCGGAGGACATGTCAGGTGCGGCGTCGCGGACCAGCGCCGCGACCGCGGCGGCGTGCGGGGCGGCTGCCGAGGTCCCGAAGAACCGGTAGCACCCCCCGCCGAGCGACCCGAAGTACGTCGTGCACGCCCCGTCGCTCGCCGTCAGGTCGGGCTTGACCAGCACGAGCGGAGTCGCCAGCGGTTCCGCGGGGACGCCGCCGTCGCGGACCGGTCCGAAGTGGTGGGTGACCGGCCCGCGGGAGCTGAACGCCTCTGCCTCGACGCCGTCGGCCACGTCGGTGGCGGCCACCGAGATCGTGTCCACCCCGCCGTTGTGCCCGACGATCGTCGGCCCCATGACGTCGGGTCCGCTGGTGCCGTCGTACTCGACGGCGACGATGCCGCTCCGGCCCATGTTGAGGTGGAGGCGTGGTTCTGCCCCGTCGCCGAAGCGGGCGACGACGATGAACATCGTCGCGCTGGCGGCGGTGGTGTTCTGGACCACGACCCGCTCGAAGGGCATCGTGGGGCTGCCGGCGAAGTTGTCCTGGATCGAGCGGCCGGCCAACGCGCCGAACTGGTCGAACACGAACAGGTCGAAGTCGGTCGCCAGACCGTCCCACGGCTCGGCCCACTGCAGGGTGAGGGACAGGCTCCGACCTGGTGCGACCGCGACCCCGAACGTGCTGTCACCGGCGACCGGGTCGGGGTTGAAGTCGTGGCAGGCGGTGTACGTGGCGGTGGTGAACGGGCAGGCCGCCGGACGGAGTGCCGGCGCCTCGTAGCTGCCCACCTCGCGCCCGTCGCTGAGCACCACGTTGCCGTTGCCGGCGGAGGACAGGTACACGGCGCCGTCGGCGACCACGTCGCTGACCGCCACGGCGATCGGGCCCTCCTGGAAGACCGGTTCGGCGAAGTAGGTCACGTCGTCGACGATCACGTCGGCACCCTCGGACCGCAGGGCACGGATGTGGTCGGCGAACTGCAGCTGGGTGCTGAACGCGGTGGCGAAGGCCAGGTCCGTGGCCGGTGCGAGGTCGTGGACGTGCTGGAGCATCGCCCGTCCCTCGTCGATCGTGCCGGTCGTCGGCCCCTCCGCCACGACGTCCACCGGTGCGGTGCGCCCGCACGGGTTGCCGGCCCCGGGCAGGTCGCCGCTGAGCACGTCGCGGGTCGCGTCGGTGAGCGCCAGCGCGGTGTCGAAGGAGTCGCTGAGCACCCCCACCTCGACGCCCCTGCCGTCGACCCCGAACGCGGTGCGGGCCGCGTCGGCGCGCAGCTGCTGGTCGGCCTCGCTGTCGATGCCGGTCGGGCACACGTCCTTGGGTTGAGCGGCCTGGTTGAGCTGGGGGGCCAGGGCCTCGCGCACGTGGGTGACGCCGTCGACGGCCGCCAGGTCCCGCAGGTCGGCGGGCGCGACCCAGGCCGACACGACCCCGAACCCCGCGGCCACGTGGGTGATCTCCGCGCCGGCGGCGAGGATCCCGTCCAGGGTGGCCGGGGACGTGTCGGTGACGCTGACCTCCACCACCAGCCGCCGACCGTCGGTGATCAGGTCGACGCCGGAGATGTCCGCCGTGGTGGTGACCCCGTCGGCGTTGAAGTTCGGCCGATCCTCACCGGCCGCGTACGCGGTCAGCACCTCGGTGAGGCCCGGCTCGGCGACGCGGTCGGGGACCTCGAACTGAGGCGGTTCGCCGGCGGGGGCGACCTGGGCCGCAGCCGGCATCGACGTCGACGCCGCCAGCACCACGAGCACCATCGCACCCCACACCGCTGCGGGACGTCTGACCGCCATGCACGCTCCTAGATGAACGCCGTCCACGACGGCCCGGTCCACTCGACGGCCGACATCCTCGTCCCGGACCCGCCGCGCGTGAATCCCTCCTCGGGCTAGTCACGGACGTGAGACGAGGCCAGGTCCGTCAGCCGATCATGCAGTACCACGCCTGCTGGTCGCCCCCGTCACCGAGCCGGGCGTGGACCGCTGGGACGTCTACCTGCCGTCATGCAGGTGGTCGTGGACTCCTCGACGCTGATCTCCCTCGCGTGGGCAGCCCAGCTGTCGCTCCTCGGCCGGCTGCCGATCGAGCCGGTCGTCATCCAGGCGGTCTACGACGAGGTCGTGGTCGCTGGCCGGGCGAGTGGGCATGCCGACGCGGTCGCGATCGAGCAGGCGCTGGTCGGGGTGGTGCCCCTCGCCGATCCCGACGGGGACTCGGTGGACGCCCGCGTGGTGGCGGCGGCCGCCGCGGTCGGCATCGTGGCCTGCAACGACGTGGTGATCGGACGGCGTGCTTCGAACCTCGGCGCGCGGTGGCTGCGGACGGCCGATCTGGTGGTCCTCGGTGTCCGGCTGGGGTCCTTCGACGCCGACGTGGGTCGTCGAGCGATCGCCGCGCTGGGATCCTCGGGTCGCATCACACCCGAGCTCGAGCGCGCGTACACCGAGGAGTTGGGATGAGTCGCAGCGTCCGGATCAACGCCACGATGGACGAGGAGCTGCTCCGGCGAATCGACGCGTTCGCCGCCGAGCGGCTGGAGGACCGCTCGACTGCGCTCCGCCAGCTCGCGGACTTCGCCCTGCGCGAGCTGCACCTGCGGGATGCCGTCGAGGCCTACCGGCAGGGACGGGTGTCGTTGCGCCAGTTCGCCACCAGCCTCGGGGTCGACGTCTGGAAGGCTCACGACCTGTTGCGCGCAGAGGGGGTGGCGGTGACCCAGGGCGTCCGGGACGAGTCCCGTGGCGCTCTGGACGAAGTGGTCGACGAGCTCACGAAGGAGGCTGACCGCACCGCGCGCTGAGCGGTCAGTGGGGTCACCGGGCAGTCTGGAGGCGGGCTGGACCCCATACATATGGGTCGCGAGATATGGTGGGCCATATGAAGACCACGGTCGAGATCGGGGACGCGCTGCTCGAGCGGGCGAAGGAGGTGGCGCACGACCACGGCGTGTCCCTGCGCCAACTCATCGAGGCCGGGTTGCGTCACGAGGTCGAGACCCGCTCGGCGCGGGGGGAGTTCCGCCTGCGCGATGCGAGCGTCGGGGGCAACGGGGTGCAGGCCGAGCTCGGGGATCAGGGCTGGCCCGGCGTGAGGGACGCCATCTACGAGGGCCGCGGCGCGTGATCGCGGTCGACACGAACGTGCTGGTCCACGCCCACCGGCGGGATGGCGAGCTCCACGAGCGGTGTGCTCGCGCGGTCCGCACCCTCGCCGAGGGCGTCGCGGCCTGGGCGCTCCCGTGGCCGGTGCTCCACGAGTTCCTCGCCGTCGTCACCCACCCGCGGATCTTCGATCCGCCGAGCCGACTCGACGAGGCTGTCGACCAGGTCGATGCATGGCTCGAGTCGCCCTCGGCGGTGGTGGTGGGCGAGACGCCCGAGCACTGGACCGCCCTCGTCGCGGTGCTGCAGGACGGCCAGGTCGCCGGACCCCGGATCCACGACGCCAGGATGACCGCGCTGTGCGTCAGCCAGGGCGTGCGGACCCTCTGGTCCTTCGATCGGGACTTCAGTCGCTGGACCGACCGCCTGGACGTGCGCCCACCACCTGAGTAGGACCCTGACGGCGTCGACCCGCACGGGGACGCGGTCACCCGCCGTCGTCCGGGACCGGGACGCCGAGCACCTCGGTGATCGTGCCCTCGGCGTGCAGCGACACCGCCGCGGTGCCGCCCACGACCGTCACCGTCCGGACCTCCGGGACGTGATGGCCGACGACCCGGACGGCGTCATCGACAGCACGGTGGCGTGCGTCGTCCGGGTCCTCGCCCGGGTCGGCGAGGAGCAGCACGCCGCGGGTCGCGCCCACCGCGGCGCTGGCGGCGAGCGCGTCGGGGAACGCGCCGGCAGTGGCCAGGTGCACCGTCACCGGGCTGGCCCCGTGGGCGATGGCCAGCTCGGCGACCTCCGCGGCGGTGGCGGTGGCCGTCTGCCCGCCGACGCGGACGACCGCCACCCCGGTCAGGTCCTCGAGCTCCGCGTCGATGGTCTCGTCGTCCGGGGAGGCCAGCCCCACCCGCACCACCGACCCGGTCGGGGCCAGCTCGGCGAGCGCCTCCGCGGTGACCGGCGGGACGCCGTCCGGACCGAGCAGCAGCAGCGGTGCGCCGGTCGCCGCCCCGTACGCCGAGCCGGCGACGGCGTCGGCCCACCCCTCGACCGCGACCCCCGAGCCTCCCGGTGCGACGACCACCCGCTCGAGGGGCGCCTCGACCTCCTCGGCATACCGCCCGGCGACGGCGGCCGCGGTGCCCGCCCGGTCGTCGCCGGCCAGCCGTTCGACCACCAGCCCCGCCGCGATGAGGTCGGCGCCGATCCGCTCGTCGAGCGCGGCCGTCCCACCGAGGAGCACCGCGGTCCGCGCACCGAGGCGGCTGATCTCCGCCGCGACCCGCGGGTCCAGGGTGGTGGGGGAGGTGAGGAGCACCGGGGCGTCCAGGACCGCTGCCAGCGGTCCGCCGGCCAGGGCATCGGGGAACCGGTCGGCGCGGGCGATCACGACGGTCTCCGCCGACGTGTGCACGGCCCCCGAGACCGCGACGGCCGTGGCGATCCGATCCTCACCGGCCACGCGCTGGACCGTCGCGGTGGTGCGGCGGGGAGGCCACATCACGGTGCCGTCGGCGCCGTCCAGGGCGGACACGTTGTCGCGGGGGATGGTGTGGTCGAACCGGACCTCGGCGATCAGGTCGCCGCCCACGCCGCCGTCGAGCTGCCCGGTCGGGGTCTGCACGCCCCCGACGGACCACAGGGACGGCCCCTCCCAGAGCACCTCGCCGTCGATCATCCGCACCGCGACCCCGCGCCCCGGCGGCTGCGGTGCCGCGGGGTCCAGCACGCGCTCGCCGACCGCGTCGAGCAGCCCGTCGCCGTCAAGGTCACCGACCGGGCGGAAGACCCCGTACTCATAGACGTCGCACCCCTCACGGCAGGGCTGGAAGTGGGAGGGGAGGGTGCTCACCACCGCACCGGTCCGGCCCGACCGGACGATCGAGTCCATGCGGACGTGCCCGCGGGCCTCCGCGGTCGGCTCCCCGACGGGTGTGCCCGCCGTCACCAGCACGTCGTGGCTGCCGTCCCCGTCCGCGTCGCCGGCGTCCGCGAGCCGGACGTCCCCGGCGCCATGGCCGTCGGGCAGGGCGGTGCCCTCGCCGAGCACCGACCCGGTCGCGCCGTCGACCCGGACGATCGACACCTCGCCGGCGGAGGGACCGGACGCCCGGACGAGCAGGTCGGCGCTCCCATCGTCCTCGAGCGGGGTGACGGCGATCACCCCGGGGTCGGAGGGGGCGTCACCGGGGCGGGTCCACCGCACCGCACCGTCCCGGCCGTCGACGGCGGTGATGGCGCTCGGGGTCGTGGGGTCCTGGCCGCGCGGGGAGGTGGTGATCAGCACGTCGGCAGTCCCGTCACCCGTGAGGTCGTCGCGGGCGTCGACCCTGGTGTGGTCGTGGCCGGTCGTGGTCGACCAGTGCGGCGACAGGTCGGGGAGGTCGCGCACCTCGAGGCGTCCCGGCGTCGGAAGGGGGGCGACGCACTCGTCGGGCTCCTCGCTGCGGGTGGTGCACACCGCGGTGGCGGTCCCGCCCCCGTCGAGGATCACCGCGAGCCCCTCACCGTCGCCGACGAGCTCGGTTCCGGCCAGGATCGACGGGCCCTCGGGCGCCGTGTGGGTGTGGACGACGGCGCCGGTGACGCCGTCGAGGACCTGGAGCTCGAGGGACCCGCTGGCCGTCGAGGTGACCGTGTCGGTGGTCGTCGGCCCCTCAACCTGCCGACGTCGGGACCAGCTGGTGGACTCCGTGCTCAGGGTGAGCAGCACATCGCGCCGGCCATCGCCCGTGACGTCCGGGAGCAGGTCGGGTTCGAGCACGCGGTTCACCTCGTGCCGCCGCACCCCGGTCGTACCCGGTCCGGCGGCGTCCTCCCCGACCGGAGGGCCCTCGAACAGGCTGCTCGCGTCGACGTCGCGCTGCCAGAGGACCGCACCCGTGTGGCCGTCGATCGCCCGGACGGAGGTGGTCCACGTGAGGGTGTGGCACCCCTCCCCGCAGGTCCCTGCGGTGCGGTCACCGCCGTCGGTCACGAGCAGGTCGCCCAGCCCGTCGCCGGTCAGGTCGCCCGCGGACTGGATGACCCCGCCGATCCCAGCGCCGGCCCACAGGACCTGCCCGTCGAGGCCGCGGGAGGCGACCAGGTGGCCGTCGACCGTGGTGCGGACCACGTCGTCGAGACCGTCCCCGGACAGGTCAGGTGAGATCACCGCCGCGCCCCGATCCGACCGCCCGCCCGAGGGAGGGACGGTCGTGGCCGGTCCGCCCTGATCCTGTGCGAGGCCCGGTGGGGCGCCGAGCGCCGCCACGGCGACCACGACCACCGCCACCACGAGCCGTCGCACCATCCCCTCCCCTCCACGTCCGGCTCCAGCATGCCGCAGAAGGAGGTCAGGGCGAGGGGAGGGTTCCGATGATCTCTGCCGCCGCGCGCTCGCCGGCGCGGACGGCACCCTCCATGTAGCCGTTCCAGACCGTGGCGGTCTCGGTGCCCGCCCAGTGGATCGGCCCGATCGGACGGCGCAGGGCGTGGCCGTGGTCGGTCCAGCCGCCGGGTGGCAGGTAGCCGGCGTAGCAGCCGCGGGTGAACTCCTCCTCCGCCCAGGCCTTGTCGACGTAGTCGATCGGGTCGGCTGCTCGCGGGCCGAACAGGCGGGTGAGGGCGGCGGTGACGACGGCGCGGCGCTCGGCCGGGCTGCGGCGGCCGTGGACCCTCGCCTGGCGGCCCTCGAGGAACCCGAGGAGCACGCCTGGGCGCCCGTCGGGCGGGGAGTTGTCGAACACCACCTTCACCGGCCCGTCGATGCTGGTGGCCTGGCCGCTGAGCCCGTCGTCGCGCCAGAACGGCTCGGGGTAGACGGCCATGCACTTGACGACGCTCCCCTGGGCGTAGCGCTGGGTCAGCCCGTCCCGGTCGCCGGGCAGTGCGGGTGCGTACACCAGCCGGCCGGCGAGGGTCGGGGGGATCGCGACGACGACCCGGCGGGCGCGGTGCGTGCCCCGGTCGGTCGTGACGGTCACCTCGTCGTCGGCGCGGTCGATCCGGCGGACAGGCTCGTCGAGGCGCACCCGGTCGCCGAGCCGATCGGCCAGGCGGACCGCGACCTGCTGGGAGCCGCCGACGAACCGGCGCTCCTGGGCGCCGCCGGCGGTGTCGGTGAGCAGCTCGAGCGACCCGGCGGAGGCGATGTAGGTGAGCAGGTGGAGGAAGCTCACGTCCGCGGGGTCGGCTGCCCACACGCCCTCGACGACGAGCTTGAGCAGCGCACGGCCGTCCCGGGTGGCGACGTTGCGGCGCAGCCAGGTCGCGACGGTCTGGGTGTCGTGCAGCCGCGCCCGCGGCGAGCGCCAGGGCGCGTCGACGTCGATCTGCTCGGCCAGCCGGTTCAGCCGCGCCATCGCGATCCCGACGTCGAGGACGGCCAGCGGGTTCGGGGTCCGCGGGATCGTCCCGCGGTAGCGCCGCAGCTGCCCGCGCGCCTCGAACAGGTGGGCGCCGGTGCCGTGGGTCTCGAACGTCGCGATCTCGAGCTCGTCGGCCAGCGCGGCCATCCGGGTCTGGGTGGGACCGATCCACTGGCCGCCCAGCTCGACGACCGCGCCGTCCCCGATGGGGTGGTCCAGGGTCCGCCCGCCGACGCGGTCCCGGGCCTCGAGGACCACGACATCGAGGCCGGCGGCGACCAGGGCACGGGCGGCAGCCACGCCCGACAGGCCGGCACCGATGACGATCACGTCGTGCACGAGCGCATCATCGCACCGCGCCGGTCACGGGAGCGTGGTGTGCACGACCACCGATCGTCCGCGACGATGCGGGCCATGGCGAAGAAGCGCGCAGGTAAGGACAAGTCCCGACGTGACAAGGCGAAGGCCCGCCGTCGCGCGGCGCAGCGCCCACGGCCTTCCCACCCCTCACCCGAGGGGATGCACGTCTTCGACGGCGGCATGGGGGACGAGCCGGACCTGTTCCTCCACGTGCGCGACGCGCTCGACGCCGGGCACCCGTCGGTGTTCCTCGAGATGGCCAGCGCGCTGATCCAGAGCCTGCGGCCGCGGGAGCGATCGCCGTGGGAGCCCGAGGACGGGCTCGACACCGCGGCCGACCCCCACGGCTGGCAGCTCGCGGACCTGATCGACTCGTTCATCCACACCCCGGTGGCTGAGACGACCGCCCTGCTGGCCGCGTTCGAGCAGCTGGGCGACGTCGACGAGGTCACCGCCCGCCGGGTCCGCCAGACCCTCCGTCGGCGCCCGCACCGGCTGCCCGCGTGGCTGGCCGGCTTGGGCGGTGCGGCGGTCGAGCGGGTCGTCGAGATGGGCGACGACCTCGGCGACGACGAGAACCTGATGCTCGGGCTCGTGGTGCCCGACGGTGACCCGACGACGCTGGTCGCGCTGATCGACCACACGATGGGGTCGGCGTTGAAGGACGCGTTCTGCGTGCCGCTGGCCCTCGATGACGCGGTCGCGGCGTTCCGCGACATCGCGGCCGGGGAGGCGACCCGCGACGTCCCGCCGCGCTTCACCGACATCGACCCCGCCGTCGGCCGGGCACGGCTGGAGGAGGGGTTGCGGATCGCCGACATGACCCTCGGCATGCCGCACACCGAGACCTGGCCGATGGTCCGCCCGCTGCTCGAGTGGGCGATCAGCCTGCTGCCCGCCGGAGGGGAGGTGCCCGAGCCGCGGGAGTGGTCGCAGGCCGAGGTCGCCGCGGTGGTCGACGGTGTGCTCGCCTCCTCCCACGTCGATGCGCTGCGGGACGACCCGGACACCGAGGCGCTGGTCGAGCTCCTCGTCGAGTACGCCGCCCACTACGCCGGCGATCCGCTGCGCTGGACGCCGGTGACCGTCGAGATCCTCCTGCTCGACTGGGTCCCCCGGAAGGTCATGGCCGACCGTGCCTACCTGGAGAAGGTGCCCGCCGTCGCCGAGGCCGTCGTCCGGTTCGCCCACTCCGAGCGCGGCCTGCCGGCCGCCGTCACCTCTCGGACCGTCACGTCGATCGGCACGTGCACCGCGGAGTTCCTCCAGGCCATCAGCGGCCCGCGCCGGATGGGCCCGATGGCGCTGCTCGAGCAGATGGGCGCGCTGGACCCGGACGAGGGGTGGACGGACCCCGACGAGGGCTGGGACGACTGGTCACCCGAGCAGTACCGGCGCGAGCGGTTGGAGGCCCAGGTCGGCGGCGCCGCCGCACTGGCGGCCCTCACCGACGAGCCCCTGCCGGACGAGCCCCTCGACGTCAGCGGGCTCGCGCCCGAGGACGCCGACCGTGCCCGCGCCGTCGCCGGCCTGACCGACGGCTGGTGCGACACCGCCTGGGACGTCGAGCTCCGCACCGCCTGCCGGAGGCTGATCACCGAGACCCAGCGGTCCAACCCCGCGACGCTGCGGCGCGGGCAGGTCCAGACGGCGGCGGCCGCCATCTGCTGGCTGATCGGCAACGCCAACGAGGCGTTCGCCCGCCACGACGTCCGGATCATGGACCTGCAGGCCCACCTCGGCGTCAAGGCCAGCCCGCGCGAGCGGGCGCTGACGATCCTCGACACCCTCGACATCCCGATCGACTACACCGGCTACCACCTGGACTCGCCCGCGTTCCTCACCAGCGCGCAACGCCGCTGGATCATCCGCCAGCGCGACGAGCTGGCGTGAGGCTCACCCTGCGGGCGGCCAGTCGATCGCGTCGTGCAGCGCCGTCGCGGGCAGCTGCAGCACCCGGCTCGCGTCGGCCTCCACGTAGCCGGTCTCGCCCCAGAGGAACCAGCGCACCGTACGGTCGCGGGGGTCGGTGATGAGCAGCTCGTCGACGTCGTGGCGGTGGTAGAAGTCGAGCTTCGCCCACGTCTCGTCGTTGGGTGACACGATCTCGACCACGACGGCGGCGGTCGGGACGAACGTCTCGTCCGGGAGCCCGCGGAGGTACGCCCTGTCCGGCACGCGGTAGTCGTCGGGACTCCCGATGTTCAACGGACCGCTGCCGGTCAGGCCCGCGGCCTTGGCGTAGGGCCGGAGCACGGCCGCCAGTTCGTCGTCGAGGTACCCGTGCGCCGGGTGAGGAGCTGGTGCCACGTGGTAGACGCCCTCCCACACCTCGTCGTGCAGGTCCTGCCCGCGCGCCCGCCGCTCGTCCAACCACCGCTGGAGGACGTCCGGGGGCCCGTTGAGCACCGTGCGCATGGGGTCATCGTAGTCGCGTCCCTCACGCGACCTGGCGGAACGTGAAGGTGTGCTGGGGGAAGACCTGGTCGAGGTAGCTGGCGGCGCCGTGCCGGCTGGCGACGACCTCGCCGACGATGTTGCGGTAGTCGGTGGTGACGGGGATGTCGCCGCGGTCCAGGGCGCCGTCGTCGAGGCCGCGCCAGTCGCCGTGGATGCCGCCGCGGACGCCCTGGCCGAGGACGATCATCAGGTTGCCGCGGCCGTGGTCGGTGCCGCCGCTCGCGTTCTGGGCGGCGCGGCGGCCGAACTCGCTCATGACCACGACGGTGGTGCGGGCCATCCAGCTGCCCAGGTCGTCGGCGAAGGCGCGGAGGCTGCCGGCGAGGTCGGCCAGTCGCTGGGCCTGGGGACCCGAGGAGATGTCGCCGGCGCCGGCGTGGATGTCCCAGCCGCCGGCGTCGACCGTCGCGGCGGACAACCCCACGTCGGCCTTGATCGTGCCGGCGATCTCGCGGAGGGAGGTGGCGAGGCCGCCCTTCGGGTAGGTCACGGCCGGTTCGCCCATGCCGTCGCGGATGCCGCGGACGCGGTCGATGGCGTCCAGTGCGGCCAGGCCGGGGCCGCTGAGCGTCTCGTCGGTCCCGCTGTACAGCGTGCGCATCGCCGTGCGGGTGCGGTCGCGGAGCCCGCCGAAGGTGGCGAGGTTGAACGACCCCATGTTCCGCATCGACAGGGCGCCCAGGTCGCCGCGGAGGGACGCGGGGGTCGCGTTGCCCCACGCCATCGCGTGGAGGGGGACGGCGGTGACGCCCGTGGCGGCGAGGTGCCGGGCGAGCCAGCCGGTGGTCTCGGCGACGCCATCGGTCGTGCCGGCCTCCATGGTGGCCTGCTGCTCGAAGTGGCTGCGGCTGTCGACGACCGATCCCGAGCTGTGGACCAGCGCGAGGTGGCCGTCACGGTAGAGGTCGTGGAGCGGGGCCATCGCCGGGTGCAGCCCGAACGTGGCGTCCAGCCGGATGATCTGGTCGGCGGGCACGCCGATCGTGGGCCGCAGGGTCGTGTACAGCGGGTCGCCGAAGGGGATCAGCGCCGACAGGCCGTCCATGCCGCCGCGGAGGAACACCACGACCAGCGTGCGGTCGGCCTGGCCGTCGGCGGCGAACGCGGCGGTCGGGGTCCACAGGCGCGTGGCGGCAGCGGCGACCACGCCGGCGCAGGCGGACTTGGCGAACGTCCGGCGGGTCATGGTCGCCGGGGCGGTGGCGGTGGGCATCGGGTCGGTCCTGTGGTGGGGGAGGGGTGGGTCAGCGCCGTTGCCCGGCGGGGGTCGACAGGGCCGCGGCCACCAGGGCGCGGAACGCGACGTCGTCGAGCTCACCGGCCGGCGCGGTCGCGGGCAGGGCGGTGACGGCGGCGTACGCGTCGCCCTCCGCCGTCGTCGGGGAACGGCCGATCACGTGCAGCGACAGCGCTGCGATGAGCTCGCCGACGGTCGCTGCCGATCCTGCCGGCGCCGATCCTGTCGGTGCGGTGATGCGTGCGCGGAACGCGGCGGCGTCGAAGGTGACCCCCTCGATCCGGTCGCTGACCAGGTCCAGGGCGGTGTTCCAGCGGACCAGCAGCCCGCCGCTGGTCGCCCAATGCGCGGCGACGTCGGGGTAGCCGTTCGGTGCCGCCCAGCCGAAGGGTGGCTGGCCCAGCCGGTTCATGAGGTTGTCGACCTTCGGCGCGGCCGGCGCGTCGGCCCCGCCCGCCAACGGGAGCGTGAGGGTGTCGCCGAGGATCCGCAGCATCCGGGCCAGCGCGCCGAAGGGCCGGTCGACCTTCCGGCCGCGGCTGGCGAGGAACGCGGCGTGGCGGGCCATGGTCCGGATGACCGCGGCGATGTGCCCGTCGCTCGTGAACCACGTGTCGACCATCGCGTCGACGAGGTCCCGCGGCGGCTGGTCGGCCACGAAGCGCCGCGCGAGCTTGGTGCACAGGTGCGTCGCGGTGGCGGGGTGGGCGGCCAGGAACGCGAGCAGGGTCTCGCCGTGACGGATCGAGTCGGGACCGGACATGGCGGGCATGACGAGGTCCATCACCTGGATCGGACCGGCGGTGTAGTGGTCCCGGTCCTTGTAGACGAACCCGAAGTGGGTGTCCTCGGCGTCGAGCTTCGAGCGGGACCAGCCGGTCAGAGCCCGGGCCGCCTGCACCACGTCGGCCTCGGTGTAGCCGCCGTCGACGCCGAGGGTGTGGAGCTCCATCAGCTCGCGTGCGTAGTTCTCGTTCGGGTGCGGCGCGCGGGACCGGTCGTTGTCGAGGTAGGCCAGCATCGCCACCGACCGGGCGGAGGCGAGCAGCAGGTCGGCGAACCGGCCGGTCGCGTGGGCCCGGGCGACGTCGCGGTCGGCCATCAGGATCGTCTTGTTGGTGATCCCGGACTCGAAGGTCACGTTGAAGTGGTCGTTCCAGAACTCGACCAGCACCTCGTGGAGGTGGCGGGGCGAGTGGACCGCCCGCAGCAGCGTCGCGAGCCGCTGCTCCCGCGCCATCTTCGGCACCATGTCCGGGTTCGCGCGCTGCGGACCGACCAGACCGAGGGTGCGGAACGACCCGAGCGTGCCGGTCAGCTGCGGGTCCTCGGGGATCGACCCCCAGTCCAGCTGGCGGTCCAACCAGGCGTAGGGCCCCGCCGCGGTGATGTCGTCGACCAGCTGCGGCGTCGCGCCGAAGCTGAACTTCTCCGCGAACAGGCGGGGAACGGCGTCCCCCCTCCCTCCCCGTACGTAGTGGTCCATCCCCGTCCCCGTGCGCCAGCGTGACGGGAGCTCATCGGCCGGGGCACGTGCGACCTGACCCCTGGGCGATCCGGCAGAGTGCCGGGCATGTTCTTCTGGACCCACGAGGGCAGGCTGCGGATGACCCCGCAGACCGAGCACATGAACCAGGCCGGCGACGTCGGCGCCGGCTGGGGCGGCCACGGGTTCGCCCCGCCCGTCTCCCGGGTCGCCGCGGTGATGGCCGCCCGGTACCACGACGAGGGCTGGCGGCGCTACGAGGTGGCGCCGGACTTCACCGCCGACGGCCGGCCGGCGGACTTCCTGACCGTCGACCGGCGCACGCACGCCCGGTTCTACGGCTACGGGGTGGACTTCCTCGAGCCGACCCACCCCCACGCGACGCTGCTGATCAGCATGCACGCGAGCGGCTTGTACCGGGGCCGGTACGGCGTCGACGGCGCGCGGGTCACCCCGGTCGAGGAGCTGGCTGACCACAGCCAGGCGTTCGTCACCGCTGAGGAGGCCCGCCAGCAGCGGTTGCGCGAGGAGCTGGGACTGACCGAGGCGGAGGTGTGGCACGACTACCGGCTGCTCCAGCTGTGGGACCGCATCTCGATCGTGGCGGTCTGGGGCCAGGACCACGCCCAGCTCGGTCCGGCGCCGATGGAGGACGGCCGGTTGGGCGACCCGATCACCGCCATGCGGGTGGACCCGGTCACGATCCGCCTCGACCCGTACCCCTTCGGGGAGGAGGAGGTCCACATCCCCGTCCGCATGTTCGAGCTGCCCGACCGCGCCTACGCCGGCCAGGACGACTGGGATGCCGAGCTCGCGGCCACCCGCGCCACCCACCTCGGCGTCCGGCTCGTGGGTTGACGTGGATCCCGCGCACCCGGCGCTCAGTCCCCCGCACCCCCCGCCTCGACCGCCGTCGCCTGCCGGACCGCCGCGCGCAGCAGCGCGGGGTCGTGGGTCGGGTCGATCGTGGCGATCAGCCGCAGGCCGGCGCGGGACAGGTGTCGGGCGAGCAGGGCGGTGGCGTGGGTGGTGTCACCGGCGCGGCACGCCGTGGCCAGCTCGGCGTGCTCGCCCGCGCCGGCCATCCAGCCGCCGTCCGCGTCTGACACGTAGGCCCGGCGGTACCGCTCGGCGTGGTCGCCCCACTGCTGGATCGACCGGGCCATCGCCCGGCCGGCGTGGGCGAACAGCATGGCGTGGAACTGCTGGTGCTGGCGGTCCCACGTCTCGAAGTCCTGGGGGTCCGCCGCCGCCACCACCGCAGCCATCCGGTCCATCTGATCGAGCTCGTCCCCGCTGAAGCGGGGCACGCTCACCGCCAGCGCCACCGACTCGTTCACCACGCGCAGCGCGTACGTGTGCTCGATGTCGTCGAGCGACAGCGGGGCCACGCGTGCGCGCTGGTTCACCTCCGAGGTGATCAACCCCTCGCGCTGCAGCAGCCGGAACGCCTCGCGCACCGGCCCGCGGCTGACGCCGTAGGCCTTCGCGACCGGTGCCTGCGCGAGCTCGGACCCGGCCGCCAGGTCACCGGTGAGGATCCGGTGGCGGAGGTGACCGTAGATCGCGTCCGTCGACGCGCGGCTGCCCGGGTCGACGATCACGCTCAGAGCCGCACCACGACCGACTTGGTCTGGGTGTAGGCGACCAGACCCTCGAGGCCCTTCTCCCGACCGTGCCCCGACCGCTTCACCCCGCCGAAGGGCAACTCCACCCCTCCACCCGCCCCGTAGGTGTTGACGAAGACCTGACCCGCCTGCACCGCCGCGGCCATCCGGTGCGCCCGGCCCACGTCACGGGTCCACACGGCCGCGATCAACCCGTAGTCGGTGCCGTTGGCCAGCGCGACGGCGTGGTCCTCGTCCTCGAACGCGGAGGTGGCGAGGACGGGCCCGAACACCTCCTCCCGCGCGATCTCCGCGGAGGGGTCGACGTCGTCGAGCAACGTGGGGGCGTAGAAGAACCCGCCCGCCTCCACCCCCTCGGGCACGCCGCCGCCGTGGACCAGGCGGCCCGCCCCGCCCTCGACCGCCGCGCCCACCATCCGCTGCACCCGATCGCGCTGCCCCGCGCTGATCAGCGGCCCGAGGTCGGGGTCGTCCGCGCCACGGCCGATCCGGACCGCCGCGAAGGTGCCCGCCAGCCGCTCGACCAGCTCGGCGTGCAGAGAGGACTGCACCAGCAGCCGCGAGCCGGCCGAGCAGGTCTGCCCAGCGTTCTGCAGGATCGCGTTGGTGATCATCGGCACCGCGGCGTCCAGGTCGGCGTCGGCGAACACGATGTTCGGGGACTTCCCGCCGAGCTCGAGCACGACGGGGATGTGCTGGGCAGCCGCGGCCACGGTGACCAGCCGACCGACCTCGCTCGAGCCGGTGAAGGAGAGGTGGTCGATCCCCGTGTGCGCCGCCAGGGCCGCGCCGGCGTCCTGACCGCGGCCCGGCACCACGTTCAGGACCCCGGCCGGCAACCCGGCCTCGTGCGCCAGCCGGGCCATCGCGAGCGGCCCGAGCGCCGCCTCCTCCGCCGGCTTCAGCACCGCGCAGTTGCCCGCCGCGATCGCCGGCGCGACCGTCCGGGCGCTGATCTGGAGGGGGTAGTTCCACGGCACGATGTGCCCGGTGACGCCGAAGGGCTCGCGGAGGGTGTAGGCGAGGTGGCCGGCGGAGGGGATCATCGTGTCGCCGTACAGGGTCTCGACCGCGCCGGCGTAGAACTCGAGGTACCGCGCGGCCACGTCGACGTCGGCGTAGGCCTGGCGCAGCGGCTTGCCGGTGTCCCGGCACTCGATCGCCGCGAGCGCGTCCCGCCGTGCCGCGATCAGGCCGGACAGTCGGCGGAGCACCCGTGCACGACCGGATGCGGGGGTACCCGCCCAGGCCGGCTGTGCCCGGCGGGCGGCGGTCACCGCGGCGTCGACCTGCGCCGCACCGCCGGCGGCGAGCTCGGCGAACGGTGCACCGGTGGCCGGGTCGACGACCTCGATCCACCCCTCACCCTCGGTGTCCTGGCCATCGATGATCGCGGGATGTCGGTCCACGGTGTGCTCCTCGGGTTCGATGGGGGCCGTCAGCCGCCGGGCTCGTACAGGCCGAAGACCAGCCGCGGGTCACCCGGGCGGAAGGTGCCGCTGAACTGCGAGCTGTCGCCGATCTCGCGGGTCCGCTCGAGCAGCGACCTGCCGAGGGCCAGCTGGCGCTCCTCCCAGACGGCCAGCGCGGTGGGCACGTCACCGTCGGCGGCGTCGAGCTCCTGAGCCAGGACGTAGCCGTCCTCGGCGGCCTTCGCGGTGCCGGCGGCGGCGTGCGGGCGGACGGCGAACGCCGCGTCGCCGACCAGGCAGGCCCGACCCTCGGCCATGCGCGGGACCGCGATGTCGACGACCGCCTGCACGAACGGCTCGGAGATGGACAGGACCACCTCGGCGATCGGCGGCGCCAGGTTCGCCGCGGCGTAGCGGTGCATCTCGTCGACCGCGTCGTCGCGCATCATCCCCGGTGGCACCGAGACGGTCCGCTCCTGCCCGTCCCGGTCGGTCAGCAGCGCCGGCAGCGCCTCGGCGGCGACGTTGCGGTACCAGACGATGTTCATCAGCCGCTGCCCCTCCGCCACCGCCCCGTCGAGACCGGGGATCGGGTAGACGAGGATGTGGCTGTGCGGCAGCAGCTGGTAGGTCAGCGCATCGTGCAACCGGTCGTAGGTCGCCGCCGACAGCGACGCCTCGGGGATCGTGCCGCGCCAGGCGATGTAGCCGGCGTAGGCAGGCGTGACGTCGGGCAGCAGCTGCTCCCGCGCCGTCGAGTTGACCCCGTCGGCGCACACCAGCAGATCCGCGGTGACCGGGTCGCCGTCCGCGAACCGCACCTCAACCGCGTCGTCGCCGCTGGCGAACGACGTCATCTCCGCGCCCAGGTGGTAGCGGTCGGCGTCGAACGCCTCGAGCAACGTCCGGTACACCGCGTTCCAGGAGGAGAACCGGTAGGGGTGCTGCTGGGCGTGCTGCACCGATCCGTCGTGGTGGAGGAACCGGATCCACGCCGTGGTCGAGCAGAACGTCGACGGTGACACCCCCGCCCGCTCGACGGGGTACCGGAGGGTCTGGTCGAGCACCGCGATGCCCGCCCCGCGGGCGTCGAGCGCGGACGAGGAGCGCTCGTAGACCGCCACGTCGCAGCCGAGGTCCCGCAGGTGCAGGGCGGTGGTCAGGCCGCCCAGGGATCCGCCGACCACCGCCACCCGCGGCATGGGGGGCCGCGGTCCGGTCACGGGCGCCCGAAGGTCGCGATCGAGTCGACCGACATCACGAACAGCACCCGGCGCTCGTCGAAGGAGGGATCGCGCAGCGCGTACTCGTCCCCGCCGGTGTACTTCTTGAAGATCTTGTTGAGCTGCGCGGTGACGCCGGGGCCCTCCTCCGGGTCGTCCTCGGAGATCTCCCGCTCCACGGTCGTCTTGATGGAGATCCAGTGGTAGGCGTTCTCGGGGTTCATCAGGAGGAACGTCGCCTGCGGCGTCGCCCTGAGCCAGTCGACCTTCTTGCGGTGGGTCGCCAGGTTGAGCAGGACGGTGTTGCCCTCGTAGTCGAACCACACCGGGGTCAGGTTCGGCCGGCCGGCGTCCCCCATGACCGCGACGGTGGCGGTGACCGGCTCGTCGAGCAGCTGCCTGTAGATCGGGTCCAGCTCGTCCAGGCTGCTCACCTGCTCGCGCTCGCCGATGGTGAACTGGCCGGGCTGGGTGCCCTCTGCCACGTCCTTGAACTTGGCCACCGTGATCGACATCCGGGGTCTCCTCCTCACCTGCCAGGCACACCAGGTGCTGACAGTCCATCCGGCTCCGACGGTCTGCACCGCCGGCGATCCCGCTTGAAGTGCCGCAGGTCGCCGGGATACCGTCACGCCTCGTGGCCGAACTGTCAACACTTCCGCGGAGCTGAGCGTGGCCAGGCCGCTGGCGGGGCTCCGCGTCGTCGATCTGACGCAGGTGCTGAGCGGCCCGTTCTGCACGATGCTGCTGGCAGACCTCGGCGCGGACGTGATCAAGGTCGAGCCCCCTGACGGCGACGTGGCCCGGCGGTGGGGGCCGTTCGTCGACGGTGGGGAGGCTGAAGGCTCCTACGGCGGGTACTTCGCCAGCACGAACCGGAACAAGCGCAGCGTGGTGCTCGACCTCAAGGCCGAGGAGGGGCGGGCCGCCCTGCTCGACCTCCTCGGCACCGCGGACGTGCTGGTCGAGAACTTCCGCGTGGGGGTCATGGAGCGGCTGGGACTCGCGTATGAGGACCTGCACGCCCGCTTCCCGCGGTTGGTGTACGCGAGCATCCGCGGGTTCGGCGATCCGCGCACGGGTGAGAGCCCGTACGTCGACCGGCCCGCCTTCGACATCATCGCCCAGGCCGTCGGCGGGCTGATCGGCATCACCGGCCTGGACGCCGACACCCCGGTCAAGGTCGGGCCCGGCGTCGGGGACACCTTCCCCGCGGCCCTGTCCGCGGTCGGGATCCTGGCCGCGGTGCGCCACGCCGAGGCGACGGGCGAGGGGCAGATGGTCGACGTCGGCATGTACGACGGCGTGCTGGCGCTGTGCGAGCGGATCGTCTACCAGCACGCCATCACCGGCCAGAGCCCGCGTCCGCAGGGCAACACCCACCCCCTCCTCTGCCCCTACGGCCTGGTGCGGACCGCCGACGGGTTCGTCGCCGTGGCCGCACCCTCCGACCACCACTGGCGCCTCCTCGCCGAGATCATGGGCGCCCCCGAGCTGGGCAGCGACGCGCGGTACGCCACGAACGCCGCCCGCCTGTCGCGTGCGGCCGAGGTGTACCGGCTGGTCGAGGGCTGGTCGGTCACGCGGACGACCGCGCAGGTGGTGGAGGCGCTGGCCGGGCGCATCCCGTGCGGACCGGTCAACTCCGCGGCGGACATCGCCGCAGATCCCCACGTCGCGGCCCGGCAGATGATCGTCGAGGTCGACCACCCGGGCGGCACCCCCGTCCGGGTGATCGGTTCGGCGATCAAGCTGACCGGCACCCCGGCGGAGACCTTCACCCGCGCCCCGCTGCTAGGCGAGCACACCGCCGAGGTCATGGCGGCCGTGACCGCGGCAGCCGGGGCGACCCGAGCCGACGAGGAAGAGGAGCAGCGCCGTGGCACCACGGATCATCACCGAGACGACGTTCGACCCCGATGACTACGCCGAGGAGCTCGAGGCGGCGCCGGGCAACCTGGACGTCGGCACCAAGCTGAACTTCGAGAACGAGGCGATCCGGGTCTGGGAGGTGAAGCTCGAGCCGGGGGAGCGCGGGCCGTTCCACGCCCACACCCGCCGGTACTTCTGGACCGTGGTCGACGGCGGCATCGGCCGGCAGCGGACCGCGGACGGGACGATGGTGGTGCGCGAGTACCACGAGGGGGACACCAACTACTCCGAGCACACCGCCGACGACCCGACGATCCACGACTTCGAGAACTACGGCGACACCGTGATGCGCTTCGTCACCGTCGAGCTGCTGGACTGACCGTGCAGCCGGCTGTCGCTCGGGGGCTGGTGGAGGGGCTGGCCGAGGCCGGCGTCACCCGCCTCTTCGGCGTGCCCGGCGGCGGGGTGAACCTGGACCTGATCGGCGCGGCCGCGGCCGTCGGGATCGACTTCACCCTGACCCACACCGAGGTGGCCGCCTGCATCGCGGCCGCCACCCACGGCCGGGTGACGGGGACCGCCGGCGTGGCGACCGTCACGCGCGGCCCAGGGGTGACCGCGGCGGCGAACGGGCTGGCCCAGGCGACCCTGGACCGCTTCCCGCTGGTGGTGATCAGCGACGCGATCGCCCAGGCGGACACATCTCGGGTCGCCCACCAGCGCCTCGACCAGGTCGCCGCCGCGCGCCCGCTCACCAAGTGGGCAGGCGTCGCGGGTAGGGCCGACCCGGCCCGGATGGGTTCGCGGGCGGCCCGCCTGGCCCAGGCCGGACCTGCGGGGGCGGTGTACCTGTCGGTCGACGCGTCGGTGCCCGGTGACGAGGTGCCGGACGTCAGCCCCACGCCCGTGGGCGACCCCGCGCTGCTGGCGCACGCGCGTCAGCTGGTGGCCGCCTCCCGGCGGCCGGTCGTCATCGTCGGGTTGGACGCGGTGGCGCACGCCGACGCGGTGCGGTCGGCCCTGGACGGGCTGGACTGCCCCGTCCTGGTGACGTACGAGGCGAAGGGCGTCGTCCCGGAGTCCTGGCCGACCTTCGCCGGGCTCTTCACCGGGGCGAGCATCGAACGGCCGCTGCTGGCGCGCGCCGACCTCATCGTCGGTGTGGGCCTCGACCCGGTCGAGCCCATGCCCGGGCCGTGGCGCTACGACGCCCCGGTGGTGCTGGTGGGCTCCTACCCGGTGGAGACCGCCTACGTCGGCGCGCCGGTCGAGGTGGTCGGCGACCACCGCCAGGTGCTCCCCCGCGTGCTGGACGCCGCACGTCCGGAGTGGCCGTCGGGGGAAGGGGGCGCGGTCCGCCGCGAGGACCTCGACCGGCTGCAGGTCGGACCGTCCGCCGACGGCACGCTGACCCCGCACCAGGTGGTGCGGACGGTGCAGGCCGCGGTGGGCGACGTCGTGCTCACCGTGGACGCCGGCGCGCACATGCTGGTGGCCATGCCCCTGTGGCAGGCGGAGGGGGCCGAGTCGGTGCTGATCTCGAACGGCCTGGCGACCATGGGCTTCAGCCTGCCCGCGGCGATCGGCGCGGCGCTCGCCCGGCCGGGGGAGCGCGTGATCTGCATGACCGGGGACGGCGGGTTGGGGATGGTGCTGGCGGAGCTCGAGACGCTCGCGCGCCTGGCCCTCGACGTGACGGTGGTGGTGTTCAACGACGCCGCGCTGAGCTTGATCGAGATCAAGCAGGGGGAGGGGCAGGGCGGCAGCACGGCGGTGCGGTACCACCCGACGGACTTCGCCGCGGTCGCCCAGGGCATGGGCGTGCCGGGGGTCGCAGTCCGGGACGTGGACGCGCTGCGACGTGCCGTGGCCGACCCCGCACCGGGCCCGCGGCTGGTCGATGCGCGCGTCGACCCGTCGGGCTACCGGCACGTGATCGCGGTCACGCGCGGCTGAAGGGGCGCGCGTCCCCTCCGCCCCGTGACATGAAAGGGGGTTGACAGTGACGTCACTGCCAGTGAGTCTGGCTCCGTCGGCGTGACGCCCCCGCAGTCAGGCACCACCGGCTGATCTGACTGCGGGTGACAGGAGCGGGAATGGGCACCACCGCGACGACGAACGTCGGGGGGTGGGTGCGCACCCCTCGGCGACTCCTGGCGGCTCTGGCCCTGGTCGGGGTTCCGCTGGCCATCGCCGTGCTGGTCGGGCAGCCGACGTCCGCCCAGCCGGCGGCCCCGCCGCCCAGCGAGCTCACGCTCGGGTGGGACGCCGCCCTGCCGACACAGCACCTGGACGACGCCGCCTTCGCCTTCCGCGCCAGCGGCCCGTGCGTCGCGCAGCCCGCGTTCTGGCAGTACCGGGCCAGCTGGGAGGACCCGCAGGCCGCCGCACGGACGCCGTACGACCACACCGACGACGACCAGCGCGAGGAGTTGGTGGACCTCGTCGCCGGCGCCAACGTCGAGTTCGGCCGTTTCCACGACCTCCCGGTGGGGTGTGATGCGGGCACGGACTGGACGCTCCCCGACGTCCCGCTCCGCGGGCTCGAGCGGACCCCCCAGTCGGTGACCGTCACCACCTTCCGCGACAGCGCCGCCGGCCACCCCGCCGTGCCGCTGATCCTGTCAGCACCGGCCGCCGGCCAGCAGGTCACCGACGTCACGTGGACGGTCACGCACCTTCCGACCCGTCAGCCGCCGAACCCCCCCGGGCTCCCGCCGTACGACACCGACATGGCCGAGATCAGCTTCACCACCCCGACCGCCGCGACCGGGACCGTCATCACCCTGACCGCGCCGAACGGGTTCCACTTCGGTCACGAGCTGCGGCGCTACGAGGTCGAGGGGAGCTCCCTCGGCCAGTTGCTCGACACCGACCTCGCGGTGGCGACCCCGCAACCGCACGTCGTCACGATCGCGCTGCCGGAGACGGCGACGGTCCCTGCGGGGGAGCGGATCACCGTGACCGTCGCCTTCGTCGGTCTGGCACCGGCCGCCAGCTACGCCAACACCGACTTCAGCGTCCGGACCGATCACCTGCCCGCGCCCGCGCACCCGGAGCGCGGTGTGACCGTCGGCGACGGCGCGGGCAGCCAGACCAGCGTC
This sequence comes from Euzebya sp., assembly GCF_964222135.1. Lineage (NCBI taxonomy): Bacteria > Bacillati > Actinomycetota > Nitriliruptoria > Euzebyales > Euzebyaceae > Euzebya > Euzebya sp. The sequence continues at coordinate 27,787 of NZ_CAXQBR010000067.1, read as the reverse complement.
GGCGAGGTCCGGCTGACCACGTCGTCCCGCGAGGCCGGCCGCCCGGCGACGTGGAGCTACGGGTTCATGACCACCCACGAGCTCACGCCGCTCGTCGGTGAGATCACGATCACCGCGCCGGCGGGCACCCAGCTGCCGCCCGATCCGCGGGCGTACTCCCTGGCGGGCGTGGGGCTCAGCGTCATCAACCACACGAACACCCAGGTGACCCTCCAGGTCCTCAGCCACCTCCCGCCCCTCACGGCGGTCGACCTGCGGATCGACGGCGTCACGAACCCCCCGGCGGGGTCGTACGCCTTCGACGCGTTCAGCGTCCGGACGAACCGGGACAGCCGTCCTGCCCACCCCGATGCCGGGCAGACCTTCGCCGCCCCCGGCGCCAACGCGGTGAGCGAGGTCACCATCCGTCCCGACGACCCGACCGCGGGGGCGCGCACCGATTGGGAGGTGCGGTTCCGCACCAGCAGCATCGGTGGGCTCGCAGGCGGGTCGCACAGCGTCGACCTGGAGGCCCCGGTCGGCACGGTCCTGCCGGCCGACCCGTCGGCGTACACCTTCGGGGGCGCTCCCGCTCCCTCTGTCGTCCGCCACGAGCTTCACCGCGTCACGCTCATCGTCCCGACCACGGTCCAGGCGTCCCAGATCGCCCAGGTCGACATCGCCGGCGTCGTCAACCCCGGTCCGGAGCCGCTGCCGGTCACGCCCCTGGCGGTCGACAGCCCCGACGTCGAGGTGCCGGTCAGCTGCGGGCTCCGGTGGGACCCCCCGAGCCCGTGGCCGCAGTCGCCGCGCACCGACGGGGCCGTGCCGGTGCCCTTCTGGGACTCCACCCTCGCGAACCACGCCCACGGGTACGCCGGCAACCAGCTGCGCTGCATCGCCCAGCTCCAGGAGCTCGACGCCAGCGGGGCGTGGACCGACGTCGGGCCGGAGGTGGCGATGCGCACCACCGCGGGCAGCTCCGACATCGTCGAGGACGTGCTGCCGTTCGCCATGGCCGACGGCCAGTTCTCCGCGACCGTCCGGGTCGACTACGAGTTCTGGATGGCCCACGCAGGCACCCACCCGCTGGTGTCGACCAGCGCAGACCCCGATCCCGTCACCCCGGAGACCAGCCTCGATCGCTACCAGCCCCCGGGTCCGACGGCCTCGGTCACCGACGTCTGGGTGTGGCGGCAGTCCACCGAGCAGGACGGCGCCTGGCAGGTGTCGTTCACCACGAGCCCCGGCGGAGCACTCGCCCAGGGATCGGGCACCATCACGCTGGAGGGTCCACCGGGCTACACGTTCCCGCCGATCGGCGCCGGCGGGAACCTCCGGTACCAGGTGAACGGCGTGGACGTCACCGCAGGCGACCCACTCGGCGGTGGGCAGGTCGTCGAGCTGGTGACCCCCGTCGCCATCGCCGGCAACGAGCTGGTCGAGGTCGAGATCGAGATGTTCGAACCGCCCGACGGGGCCAACCGCGGCGCGTTCCTCTGGGACGAGCCGGTCCGCTGCGCCGGCATCCAACGGCAGGCCACCCCCGATCCGCAGACCACTCCGACCGGCGGCTGCGACATCGGCCGGGCCCTGTACACCGACAGCCACACGAGCCCGGTCACCCTCCTGCTGCAACCCTCTGCCCTGGTGCAGATGAGCGTGCTGCCCTACAAGATCATGTACCAGCCGCCGGGCGACGGGAGCTTCGCGTCGTTCGCGCTCACCCAGACCAGCTCGACCTCCACGGAGTTCGCGATCGGGCAGGGCCAGCAGCACGCCCAGGCGCAGAACGTCTACGCCTCCGTCGAGCACGAGGGCACCAGCGGTCTGTCCTTCGGACCGGTCGGCTTCCAGGCGTCCTTCGGCTACACCGACTTCTGGGACACCACCACCCGCTCGGTGCACGCCGAGGCGACCCAGGTCACCAACAGCGTGACCTACGAGCACGCGTTCACCAACGCCTGGGAGACCAGCCGCCTGGGCGCCTACGGGATCCAGGAGCTCGGCGACCCCGGCGCCCAACCCTGGGAGCACGACCAGTTCATCCTGCTCGTCAACCCCCAGTTCGCGGTGTGGAACCGCGGCGGGACGAGCGTCTACCAGATGATCGGCACGCAGGCGTCCGAGTGGGCGGTCAGCGCCCGCACGCTCCACCGGTGCGCCGACGGCGTGCCGCTGCCCGTGCCCGGCACGTACTACGACGACGTCGACGAGCAGATCATCCTCAGCCCGAGCGACTGCGACTCCCTCATCGGCCTCGACCCGTTCGCCCGGGCCGAGCGCAGCTCGGTCGATCCGCGCACCACCCTCGGCGACCTCGTCACCCCGCTGCAGGACATGGCCCAGGGCGTCCCGGGCGCCGGCACGAACGGCCAGCGGACCATCACGATCACCGAGACCGAGGCGCAGAGCCAGGCGACCGACCAGACCACCGCCTTCGAGAGCCAGCTCACCGAGATCGTCGGCAGCCAGTACGCCGTCAGCGCCGGGGCGAAGCTCGAGATCGAGGGCCTCTCCGGTGGCTACACCCTCACCGGCACCCTCAAGGGCAGCCAGACCGAGGAGCTGACCACGACGGTCAACTACCGCCAGAGCCGCACCACCGCCTCGTCGATCAGCCAGTCGGTCAGCGTCGAGCTGGGCGACTCGAAGAACCCGATGATCACGTCGCTGTGGCTCGACAGCCGCTGGGGCACCTTCGCTTTCCAGGTCCCCGCGCCCGACCTGGGGTCGCTCACCCCCGACACCGGTCGTCCCGGCACCCTCCTCGAGCTGACCGGGACCCACTTCTGGGCCGGTCCCGCCTGGGCGACGTTCTGCCCCGTCGACGGATCGCCGTGCGCCGACGGCCACGTCGTGGACCAGCTCAGCGACCAGCGCGTGTTCGTCGTCGCCCCCGACCTGCCACCCGGCACGGTCGCGGAGGTCCGCGCCCACGGGCCGGGCGGTCCGAGCGCCCCGCAGACGTTCACCTACGAGCCGGCCACCGGACCACCCCCCGGACCCGGTGGGGGAGGGGGCGGCGGCGGCCCCGTGGGTCCACCCCTCGACCCGGTCGGCGACATCGCGGTGACCCCCTTCAGCGGACCGGCCCACCAGACCCACGACGTGGTGCTGCAGGGCAGCGGCGTCGAGCAGGCCCTCGAGGTGCACGCCTGCACCTTCGACGGGTCGGCCTGCACCGCCCTGCCCGCCCCCGAGCCGGGTGGCGACGACGCCATCGAGGTCACGCTCCCCCCGATGGGACCGGGGACGATCCGGTTGGTCGTCGTCGGACCTGACGGCCACCAGCCGGTGGTCGACAGCCCGGTGTTCATCTACACCGCACCCGGCCCGACGATCACGTCGGTCACGCCGGCGACCGGCCCGGCAGCCGGTGGCGGGTCGGTCGTGATCGCCGGCACCGACCTCGGCGGCGCCACCAGGGTGCGCTTCGGCGACGTCGATGCGCCCTTCGCGGTGCTGTCCGACGGCACCATCCGCGCGTGCGCACCCGCGATCGTCACCGTCGCGCCGACCACCGTGGTGCCCGTGCAGGTCACGACCGGCGACGGCACCAGCCCACCCGGCGACGCCGCGCTGTTCACCTACACCGCTGAGGGCTCCGCAGGGACCTGCACGCTGCCGTCGACGTCCACCACGCCGCAGGTGACCGGCGTCGACCCGGCCTTCGGTCCGCTCGAGGGCGGGACCCCCATCCGCATCGAGGGCCGCGACTTCCAGGCGACCACCGAGCCGCACACGACCGCAGACGGGACCAGCGCCAGCCGGGTCGTGCCCCCGCCGGTCTACGTCGGCGGCGTCGCCGCGACCGACGTCAGGTTCATCAGCCCCGCCGTGCTCGAAGCCGTCGTCCCCGCGGGTGACGCCACCGGCACCGTGCCGGTCCGCGTCGGCGGGCCGGGCGGCCTGAGCCCCCTCGCCGCCGGTGCGACGTTCACCTACGTGGAGGACTCCGGGTGCCTCGGCTGTGACGACCCCCGCGACCCGTCGGCGCTGTCCCTCGACCTCGTGCGGCCGGACGTCATCGGTGACGGCAGCGACGACGTCGTGCAGATCGCCGCGGTGACCGACGACGACGGCCATCCCGTCGACGGCGTCGAGGTGACCTTCGGCGACGGCACCCGCGGCGTCGGCGGTGCGGTGTCGACCGACCGGTTCGGGCGGGCACGGACGGTCGCGGGGGTGACCGGCGAGGGAGCGCGGTCGCTCACCGCCACGGCTGTCGGGCTGTCGAGCACCGCAGAGGTGATCGGCTGGCCGGTCCCGGTCGTCACCGCTGTGACCCCGCTCACGCTGTCCGCCGACGGCGGGACGGTGGTGACGATCACCGGGCAGGACCTCGAGGGGGCGACGGCGGTGCAGATCGGCTCGGCCCGCGTGGCAGAGGGCGATCCGGGGTGGGGCGGGGTCGACGCGGCGGCGGACCCGCAGGTGCTGACCGTCACCGCGCCACCCGGCAGCGGGAGGGTCTCGCTGCGGGTCGCCAACCCCGCGGCGGCGTCCGCGCCGACCGCGGTGTCCTACGACGGGCAGCGCCTCGAGCCCTTCACCCCAGGGATCATCCGCATCGCCGGCGCCGACCGGTTCGCCACCGCGGCCGCGCTGTCGGCAGCCGCGTTCGACCCCGGCGTCGACGTCGCCTACGTGGCGACCGGCGAGGGCTTCGCCGACGCCCTCAGCGGCGGGGTCGCGGCGGCGCTGGACGATGCGCCGATGCTCCTGGTGGGACGGGACGCCCTGCCCCCTGCCACGGCGGCCGAGCTCGACCGCCTCGACCCGGGTCGGATCGTCGTGCTGGGCGGTCCGGCGGCGGTGTCCGACGCGGTCGTCGACGCGCTCGCCGTCCACACCTCGGGCGGCGTGACCCGCCTGTCCGGCTCCGACCGGTTCGCGACGTCGGCGGCCGTGTCCGCCGCGACGTTCCCGGCCGGGGCGGACACCGTGTACATCGCGACCGGGACCGACCACCCCGACGCGCTCGCGGGCGTGCCGGCTGCCGCGCAGGTCCCGGGCCCGGTGCTGCTGGTCGGCGGTGACGCCGTGCCCCCGGTCGTCGCCGAGGAGATCACGCGTCTCGACCCAGGTCGGATCGTGGTGCTGGGCGGTCCGGCGGCGGTGGGCGAGGACGTCGTCCGGCAGCTGGACGGCGTCGCGATGGTGGCGCGCCTCGCCGGCGCCGATCGTCACGCCACCGCCGGCCTCGTGGCTGCCCACGCCTTCCCGGAGGCCGTCGACACGGTGGTGATCGCGACCGGTCAGGCCTACCCCGACGCCCTCGCTGGTGGCGCGGTCGCCGGCGCGATGCCGGCCCCGCTGCTGCTGACCGGCACGTCGGCCCTGCCGGAGGTGACCGCCGCACAGCTCGAGCGGCTCGCGCCCGAGCGCATCATCATCCTCGGCGGCCCATCGGCGGTGGGCGGCGAGGTCGAGGCGGTCTTGGCGGCCCTGGTGGGGTAGACGGGTCACGGCGCCCGCTCATCGAACGGGTCCGAGCGACCGACCCCGCCGGCGACAGACCCCAGACCCCCGCGCTCAGCGCACGTGCCCGGCCGCGATCGCCGCGGCTCGCTCGCACACCGTGAGCACCTGGTGGGCCCGTTGGATCTCGGCGTCGAGGAAACGGTACTCGCGACGCAGGACCAGCACGCCGCCGACGACCTGCAGGCGCAGCACCCGGCGGTTGCGCTTGGTCGGCCACTCGTGCGGCTCGACCAGCTCGGCGGAGTCGGCGAACAGCAGCCCGCCGATCAGGGTGGGCAGGCCGTCCTCGGGGCTCATCGCACCGCTCAGCAGCGCGTCGATGCCCGTCGAAAGCCGGGCGACCGCATCGCCCGGGAGGCCGCGCGACGGGCCGGTGTGCACGATCGCGGTGTCCTCGAGGGCCTCGATGTGCTCGACCATCGTCGCGAGGTCCCGCGTCTGGACCCACAGGTCGTCGATCACCGTGTCAGGGGTGCGCTGCACGACCTCGACGGCCTGGATGTCCCCGCCGGACTCGCCGATCGCGCCCGCCAGCGTCGCGAGCCGGCCCGGGACGTCCGGGATCTCACAGCGCAGGAAGACCTCCATCTGCGCGCATCGTGCCACGGCCGGTCGCCGCTCCCGTTACGGCACGGCGACGATCCCCCTCACCCCGCAGACGCCTAGCGGTCCCGTGCAGCCCGCAGCGGGTGCACGACCTGATCGTCGTCGACCTCCGCTGCTCGGGCCTCCGCGTCCTCGTGCGCCCGGCGGAGGAGCGCGGTGACCTTCGCCTCGACGTGGTCGCGACCGTGCTCGAGCACCCCGTCGGACGCCGCGGTGGGCAGGACGTAGATCGTGCCGCGCTCGGCGACCGGACCGGTGCACCGCACCACGACGGTCAGCGCCTCCCCGGCCGGCACGGTCATCTCTGCGACGCTGCCGTCACTGGACGTGACGATCAATGCACCGTCGTCGCGTGGCGTGACACGGACCGTGATGTCCTCGGTCCCGCGTGGTCGTATGGTCGCCCGTGCCATTCCCTCTCCCCTCCGGCGGTCCGCTGGCCCGCCCGGCTGACTCGGCACCCGCAGTGTCCCCGCCACGGTGCGGCGCGTCAACGGGTGAGGGGGTGTGCGTGACGACGTGCGAACCGGGCGCTACGGATGGTCATCAGGCGGCCTGGTCTCGGGCGCTCGTGCACGCGGCGTCGGTGACCAGCGACAGGCAGGTGACCGTGACCCCGTCGGCTTCGGCGAGCCACCCGGCCGTCGGGGACGGCAGCACGTCGCCGTCGGCCAGCACGATCGGCGCGGCGGTCCGGGCGCTCAGCAGCGCAGCGGGGAACGCGTCCGCCCACGTCCCCGGCGCACGGCCGTCGACCAGGATCGCGGCATCCACGTCCGCGGCGCTCGGCGCTCCCCGTCCAGCGGCGACCGCGACCGCCGTCCCGGCGCGGTCCGCACCGCCGGCCCGGGTCACCGCGACGCCGAGGGCGGCGAGCTCGTCCTCGACCGCTGGGGCGATCGCGGAGGGACCGCCCACGACCACGACGTCCGCCACCGCTGACCGCTCCAGGTGTGCGACCACGGCGGCCGACAGGTGATCGGCGTCGGTCAGCAGCACGGCGGCACCTCGCGCGGCGGCCAACCCGCCGGCGGCGAGCGCGTCGGCGAAGGCCTGGGTGGGATCCGACGCCCCCGGGTCCGGGTGGGCGCGCACCAGGACCGCGGTGGTCGCCGCCGGGGTGAGGGCCTCGGCCAGGGCCGTGGCCGTCTCGACCCGCGATCGGCCCGCGACGCGCCGGGTCGCGTACCCGTCCGCGGCGAGGTCCGCCTCCACCTGCGCGGACAGTGCCGCGGTGCCGCCCAGCAGCAGCACCTCGGCGGGGGCGAGCCGGGCCAGCTCGTCGACCACCCGCGGGTCGAGGCCGTCCGGCCCGGTCAGCAGCAGCGGGGCGCCCAGCACGCCCTGCGCCCCGCCGCTCGCGAGGGAGTCGGCGAACACCGCCGTCGTGCCGAGCAGCACCGTCGCCGGCGGCTCGTCGGCGACCGGCACGCCGGGGAGGGTGCGGAGGCTCACCGCGATGGCGCGGTCCACGTCGTCCTGGCGCGGGACGTCGAAGCGGACGTCGGCGTACAGCTCGGCGGAGTCGGTCGCGCTCGCCGACACCCCGTCCGCGGTCTCGGTGACCAGGACGGACACGGTGACCTGCCCCTCCTCCTCCCACGTCCAGGTGGGGGTCGGGCCGGTCGCGTCGTCGGTCGCGCCGTCGCCGTCGAGGTCCCAGGCGAAGGACAGCTCTCCGCCGCGGCGGCCGGCCGACCCGGTCGCGTCCAGGCGGGCGGGCTCGCCGACGACCACGGCGTAGGGGCCGCCGGCGTCCGCCACGGGCGGCTCGGCGGGCTGGGCGCGCGCCGCGGGGACGACGAGCAGCACCAGCGCCACGACCAACCCGGCCACGACCCACCCGGCCACGACCCCGGTCCCACGACGTTGACGATCGCGCACGACCGCTGGACGGTACCAGGAGGGCCACCGCGGACCCCTCAGGCGTCACGGTCGCGTGAGGGGTCGCGGTGGTGCGGCGCTGGGTTCAGGCGTCGCGGCGGAGTGCCCAGTGGCTCGTGCGGGCCCCGGCGGCGGGGGGAAGCGGCCCGTGAGCACGTACCGCACGGTCTACCACGCTCCGTCGCCCGACCGTGACCCCGATCGACCCGACGTCACCGCTCTGTCAGGTCGCGGCGCTGTCAGGTGATGGCGCGGATCCTCACGCGATGTGGTGGCATCGTCGCACCGGTTGCCGGGAAGGGTCCGGCTCACATGTCCGCCCCGACCGACCCGGCGACGGTCGACCTGTCCCAGGTCGGCGAACGCGACCGCCCCACGGCGATGGCCCGGCTGGCCCGGCGCAGCTGGCAGTTCGTCGGCATCGCCCTCGCCGCCTGGATCGTCGCGTTCGTCGTGACGAAGATCAGCGTGGTCGTGATCGCCTGCGTGCTGTCGGTCCTGATCGCCGCCGCCTTCGAACCCCTCTTCCGCCGCCTGGTCGCCTTCGGCTGGCCCCGCACCGCCGCGGCGCTGACGGTCACGGTCGGCTGGATCCTCCTGGTCATCCTCGTGTTCGTCGTCATCGGCTGGCGCAGCATCGACCAGGTGCCCGAGATCGGCGGGCAGATCGGCGACGCCATCTCGCGCCTGCGCGACCAGTTCCCCGCCCTGCCGATCCCCGAGAACGGCGAGCTCGACGAGCTGCTCGCAGGCGGCGGGGGAGGGGCGGAGGAGTCCGGTTCCGGCATCGCCCCCGCCGGTGCGGTGTCCGGCCTGCGGATCGTGGGTGAGGCCATCGCCGGCGGGGTCCTCGCCGTCGTCCTGTCCTTCTTCCTCCTGCGGGACGGCGCGCAGATGTGGCGCTGGTTCGTCGAGCTCTTCCGGGCCGACGACGGGCCGCGCGTCGACGCGATGGGCCGGGCCGCCTACGCCACGACCGCACAGTACGTCCGGGGCCTGAGCGTGGTCGCCCTCGCCGACGCGGCGTTCAGCGCGATCGGGCTGTTCGCGCTCGGGGTGCCGCTGGCCTCGGCCCTGGTCGTCCTGACGTTCTTCGCCGCGTTCATCCCCACGATCGGCGCGTTCGTGGTCGGGGGCCTGGCGGTCGCCAGCGCCTTCGCCGCCGACGGGCTGACCATGGCGATCATCGTCCTGGTCCTGTACACGGTGATCCAGCAGATCGACGGGAACGTCCTGCAGCCCTGGGTCATGGGCCACCGCCTGCCGCTCCACCCGGCCGCGGTGCTGCTCGCCCTGTCGGTGGGCGGCTTCGTGGCCGGGGTGATGGGCGCCCTCCTCGCCGTCCCGATCGCCGGCGCGGCCGTGGCGGCGCTCAAGGTGTGGCGGCGAGGGGCCATCACGTCGGGGACCTGACCATCCCCCCGGGGAACCCCGATCAGAGGACCCCGATCAGCCCCGAGGGGTGGTCGACGAGCAGGTCGGCGTGGGCCTCGCGCAGGACCGCGTCGTCGAACCCGCCGGAGCGGACCGCCGCGAACCGCAGCCCGAGCGTCGCGGCGGCGTGGCCGTCCCACGGGGAGTCGCCGACCATCGTGACCAGCGGGCTCGCCGTGGTGCCCAACCCGCCGAGGGCGGCCTGCAGCGGGTCCGGTGCCGGCTTCGAGTCGTCCGTGGAGTCCCCGCCGGTCACGTGGACGTCGGGGTCGCCCAGCACCCCGAGCAGGATCTCCCGCTCGGCCGACCCGGCCGACGTCGCCACCACGAACGGGACGTCGCGGGCCGTGAGGTCCTCGAGCAGCCCGAGCGCACCCGGCGTCGGCTGCAGCACCTCCCCCGCCTCGACGAACCGGCTCCGGTGACCCTCCTCGAGCTGCTCGTGCAGGTCGTCGTCCGGCACCTCCCCCAGCAGGTGGTGGATCAGCCGGGTCGAGCCCATCCCGATCGCGGCGTGGATCGCCCGCGTCGGGACCGGCCGGCCGGCGTCGACGAACGCGTCGTGCCAGGTCGTCACGTGGAGGGGGACGCTGTCGACCAGCGTCCCGTCGAGGTCGAGGATGATGCTGCGCATGTGCGCATCTCTACCCGGCGGGCGCCGTTTGCCCCACCGGTCCCTCGGGGGAGGGGGCGTGAGACCGCCTGGACTGACCACAGGAGCGATGACCGATGAGCCTCTCCCGCCGCCCCGACGGGGTCGACGACGCGACCGTGGAGGCGCTGGGGACCCTCGGCGAGGCCCTCGAGTACGTCGAGCGCGCCCGCGGCCGCCTGTACGACTTCCACCAGCTGAGCGGCCGGGCCGACCTGCTGGTCGGTGAGGCGGCGGAGCAGCTCCGCGACGCCGGCCACGACGACGTGGCCGAGCGCCTCGAGACCGAGCTGGTCGGCCGCAACGTGATCACCGACCGCTGGACGTTCCAGATCGTCGAGGACTACGACGACGGCTACTGGACGACGGCGCGGGACCTCGAGCGCCAGGCCCGCGAGGCCCTCGCTGGCGGGGTCCGCCACATCTTCGAGGCGGAGATGAAGGCCGACCGGATCACCGACGGCCACCCCGACCACACGCCGGGGCCGGCATGAGCATCCCCGAGATCCTCGGCACCTCCTGGTCGACGATCGGCGCGGCGGTCATCGCCACCGTCGCCATCTACGTCGCCGTGATCGTCACCACCCGCCTGGCGGGCCTGCGGACCTTCGCCAAGATGTCGGCGTTCGACTTCGCCGCGACGATCGCGACGGGGTCGATCATCGCGTCGGCGGCGCTGACCACCGCGTCGCTGGCGGTCGGCCTGGTCGGTCTGGTCGTGCTGTTCACGGTGCAGGTCGCCATCGGCGTGATGCGCCGGAGCGACGCCCTCAAGAGCCTGATCGACAACCGGCCGATCCTGCTGGTCGAGGACGGCCAGCTGCTCGAGGGGAACATGCGCACCGCCCGGGTCCAGGCCGATGACATCCGAGCGAAGCTCCGCTCCCACGACATCGGGCGCCTGGCCGACGTCCGCTACGTCGTCCTCGAGACCTCCGGGGACATCTCGGTCATGTCGACCGCTGACGAGATCGACGACTTCGTGATGGAGGGCGTCCGGCGCTGAGGCCGCGCCGTTCCCAGGACGCGCTACCAGGAGGCACCCGCTCGCGCAAGTGGTTCAGGGCATTTCGCCCTAAAGACTAGGAGTGACATCTCGATACAGAGCGTGTGACCGCATCCACCCGCTCTCGTCCCCTCGCCCTCGTCGCCGCCCTGGCGGTGCTGCTGACCCTGGCCCCGACCGGGCAGGCATCCGCCCAGCAGGCGGACCCCGCCGAGCGCACCGTCAGCCTCGTCCAGCGCCCCGACGGGTCGCTCGAGGTCGTCACCGGCCCGTCCTTCGCGGCGGTCACCGGGACGGTGCTGGTCACCGAGGCCGACACCGTCCTCCACCCGGCCGGGCGGACGTACGAGTACACCTCGTCGGGCACCGTCACCGACGAGCTGCGTCCCGAGCAGTGGAACCTCGACGACCTCCAGGCCGAGCGGGTGTGGCAGGCCGTCACCGGTGAGGACCAGGTCATCGCGATCGTCGACACCGGCGTCGACGGGGATCACCCCGACCTCGAGGACCGGCTGGTCGAGGGCTGGTCAGCGACCGGTCGCGACGAGCTGGTCGACGACCAGGGCCACGGCACGCACGTCGCCGGGATCGCCGCCGCCAGCGTGGGCGACGACTACGGCGTCGCCGGTCTGGCGCCGGAGGCCGGCCTGATGAGCGTCCAGGTCACCGGTGAGGACGGCTCGGCGTACGCGTCGGACGTCTCCCGCGGCGTGATCTGGGCGGCTGACCACGGCGCGACGGTGATCAACATCTCCCTCGCCGGCCCCCGCGAGAGCCAGGTCCTGAACGCCGCCATCGACCACGCGGTCGACGCGGGCGTCGTGGTCGTCGTCGCCGCCGGGAACGCGCACGGCAACGGCAACCCGGTGATGTACCCGGCGAGCCACCCCCGCGTGCTGGCGGTCGGCGCGCTGCGGGACGCCGAGACCCGGTCGGCGTTCTCCTCCACCGGCGACTACGTCGACATCGCCGCGCCGGGATCGGCCATCATGTCGACCCGCCCGCGCGACGCCTGGGGCTACGCCTCGGGGACGAGCATGGCCGCCCCCCTGGTCGCGGGCGCCGCCGCGCTGTTGCGGTCCCACGACAGCTCACTCTCCGTCGACGAGGTTCACGCTCTGCTGATGGATTCAGCCCGTGACCTGGGCCGGAAGGGCCACGACGACGACTTCGGCGCCGGCGCCGTCGACGTCATCGCCGCCCTGACCGCGATGGGCGAGGACCTTACCGAGCCGGAGCCGGAGCCTGAACCTGAACCTCAGGCTGAGGTCCGCGTCCCCCGGCCGACCTACGGGCACTTCAGCCGGGGCTGACGATCAGGCGCCCGTGCCCCGCAGCATGGCCGGGATGGTCTGGGCGATGATGCGCAGGTCGGTGAGGGGGCTCCACCGGTCGATGTAGGAGAGGTCGAGGTCGACCCAGGACTCGAAGCTCGAGTCCTCGCGGCCGGACACCTGCCACAGGCCGGTGACGCCGGGCTTGACGCTCAGGCGGCGGCGGTGGCGGGGGTCGTAGAGGGTGACCTCGCGCGGCAGGGCGGGACGGGGGCCGACGAGGGACATGTCGCCGGTCAGGACGTTCCAGAACTGCGGGACCTCGTCGAGGCTCGTGCGGCGCAGGATCCGCCCGATGCGGGTGACGCGGGGGTCGTGGGTCGCCTTGAAGGTGACCGCGGAGCGCTCGTTCAGGTGAGCGACCTCGGCCAGGCGGTCCTCGGCGTCGACGCACATGGTGCGGAGCTTGAGGATGGGGAAGTGCCGGCCGTGCAGGCCGACGCGGGTCTGGCGGAAGAAGATCGGGCCGCCGTCGGTCAGCTTGATCGCCGCGGCCGCGAGGGCGAGGAGGGGGGCGAACGCCACCAGCCCGGCCAGGGCCCCGATGAAGTCGACGGCGCGCTTGACGCCCTTCTGGACGACGTCGTCGGGGGTGTGGACCAGGCTGAGGAGCGGGACGCCGCCGACGTGGTCCAGCCGGCTGCGGGTGCCGAGCTCCTCGACCATCCACATGGGCATGCGGACGGTCTTGCCCTGCTCCTCGGCGATCTGGGCGCAGTCGCGGATGCGGGCCCACTGCTCGAAGGGAAGGCAGATGACGACCTCGTCGACCACGCGGGTCGCGAGGATGCTCCGCAGGTCGTCGATGTTGCCCAGCCGGTGGCCGGGGTCGACGCCGGGGACGTCGTGGCCGACGTAGCCGATCGCGTCCATCCCAAGTTCGGGGTGGCTCCGGAGCGCGGACAGGAACCGCTCCCCGCCGATGCCGCCGCCGACCATCAGGACCCGCAGGTTGCCCTTGCCGGCGGCGCGGCGCTGGCGGAGCACCCGGTCGGCGGTCAGGCGGCTGGCGGCGATCCACGTGCCGACCGCGACGGCCAGGTTGGCCAGGTACATGCGGGAGATCTCGTGGAACTTGAAGACCACGACCAGGCTGAAGATCACCAGCAGCAGGGCGCCTGCGCCGGTGGCCGCGGCCTTGACGGCGTCGCCGAGGCCCCAACCGCCCACCAGGCGGTAGAGCTTCAGCTGACGCCACAGCACCGGGGTCGACACCACCAGCAGCGCCGAGGCCAGCGACGCCGAGCCCGACACCTGGGACTGCGCGAACGCGAGGGCATCACCGAAGAACACCAGGTTGAGGGCCACGACGATCACGCTGAGGACCACGAGGTCCAGTCCCGCCAGCACCAGCTTCGTCGCCATCACGCGGTCGCGGACCAGACCGAGCTCAGGGCTCGGGCCGACGGGTGCCAGACCCAACGCGAGATCGGTCAGGTCGATCTCGTCTCTCGCGGAACTGCGCGCCAGAGCATCCCCCACCTGCTGCTCTCCCCTCAGGAGTTGACTGCGGGACATGTGATCCGTCCCTCTCGGTGAACCGGTGGCCATTTAGACATCCGTGTACGCGTTGTGCAAGCCGCTTCATGTTTCGCGACGGTGAAAGTGTCGCGCGGACGCGGGTTCTCGCACAGCACCACTACGCACGGCGTACTGAGGATCACTGAGAGTGCTGTTCCGCCCTCAGGTCATCTGTTGGTGACCGAGGGTGGCGAGGTCGATCAGCGCGGCAGCACCCCGCGCTCGACGAGCAGGGTGATGACCTGCTCGGCGGCGTCGACCGCGGAGCGGCCGTGGTCGGTGACGACGACATCGGGGGCGAGGGGTTCCTCGTACGGGCTGGTCACGCCGGGGATGTCGATCTGCGCGCCCGCCTCGAGCCGGCTGTACAGCCCGCCGGGGTCCCGCTGGCGGCAGACGTCGAGGGGGGTGTCGACGAAGACCTCGATGAACTGCTCGGGGCCGATGAGGTCCCTCGCGCGGTCGCGGTCCTCGGCGTTCGGGGCGGTCATGACCGCGAGCGCGATGACGCCCTGGGTGTTGAGCAGCTTGGCGACCTCCGCGACGCGGCGGACGTTCTCCGACCGCTCGGGGGCGGTGAACCCGAGGTCGCGGCTGACGCCCTGCCGGACGTTCTGGCCGTCCAGGCGGACCACGGTCCGGCCGGCGTCGAAGAGCAGCCGCTCGAGCGCCGAGGCGATGTTGGCCTTCCCCGCCCCGGTCAGACCGGTCAGGAACACCGTCACCGGCTGCTGGTCGTACCGCCTGGCCCGCTCGGCGGTGGTCACCGCGGAGGTGCGGCCCGTCAGCGTCGCGGGGGCCTCGCGGTCCCAGTTCGAGGACGGCCCGGCGATCATCCCGCCGGCCACCGTGGCGTTGGTGAGCCGGTCGATGAGGATGAAGCTGCCCGTGGCCCGGTTGTCGGCGTAGGCGTCGAACAGCAGCTCGCGGTCGACCGCCAGCGCGCAGCGGGCGATGTCGTTCAGCCCCAACGTCTCGGGCGACGTGCGCTCGAGGGTGTCGATGTCGAGCCCGTAGCGGATCGTCTCGAGCCCCGCGTTCGAGATCCCCGCCGCCGATTGCAGCAGGTACTGGCGGCCGGCCTGGAGGGGCTGCTCGGCCATCCAGACCACGTCGGCGTCGATGCGGTGGGCGCGCTGCATCGGCCGCTGCCCCTCCACCACCAGCACGTCGCCGCGGGACACGTCGATCTCGTCGGCCAGCGTCACCGTGATCGCCTGACCCGGCTGGGCGGACTCGAGGTCGCCGTCGAAGGTCACGATCCGGGTGACGGTGGAGGCCACGCCGGAGGGGAGGGACACCACCCGGTCCCCGACGGCCAGGCGGCCCGACGCGAGCGTGCCGGCGAACCCGCGGAAGTCGAGGTTCGGGCGGGTCACCAGCTGCACCGGCAGGCGGACGGTCTCGTGGTCGACCGCGACGGTGACGTCGACGGTCTCGAGGTGCTCCATCAGCGGCGGGCCGTCGAACCACTCCATGTGGTCGCTCGCGTTGACGACGTTGTCGCCGGTCAGGGCCGACATCGGCAGGAAGTAGGGCTCGACCGGGGCCTCGAGGTGGCCGGCGAAGGCCTGGAAGTCCTTGACGATCTCGGCGTAGCGGTCCTCGGACCAGTCGACCAGGTCCATCTTGTTGATCGCCACCACCACGTGGGTGATGCCGAGCAGGGACGCGATCGTCGCGTGCCGCTTGGTCTGGGGCAGCACGCCGTGGCGGGCGTCGATGATCAGCACCGCCAGGTCAGCCGTCGACGCGCCGGTGACCATGTTGCGGGTGTACTGCTCGTGGCCCGGCGTGTCGGCGATGATGAACTTGCGCCGCGCGGTCGAGAAGTACCGGTACGCGACGTCGATCGTGATCCCCTGCTCCCGCTCGGCCTTCAGGCCGTCGGTGAGCAGCGCCAGGTCTGGTGCCCCGCCGGTGGTTCCCTGGGTCACCGAGTCCGCCTCGAGCGCGGCCAGCTGGTCCTCGTAGACCATGTGGGAGTCGTGCAGCAGCCGGCCGATCAGCGTCGACTTGCCGTCGTCGACCGACCCGCAGGTGAGGAAGCGCAGCAAATCCTTCCGCTCGTGCTCGGCGAGGTACGCCTCGATGTCGGTCGCGATCAGGTCGGAGGAGTGGCTCATCGGTCGGCGCTCCGCGTCGGGGCAGGCGGGGGAGGGGGCGGCGGGGGAGGGGTGGGGCCGATCTGGTCGGTCGGCAGGGCCGCGACGGGCACCGCCAGGCCGTCGGTGCCCTCGGGGACGGCGATCGTGAGCGGGGCGGCGGTCCCGCGCAGCTCGATCAGCCCGCCGGTGCCGAGGACGACCGGGGTGGGGAGCCGCGTCGAGAGGCCGAGGTCGATGACCTCGCCGACCTCGCCGGTGACATCGACCCCGCCGGCGGGGTTCAGGACCGCGAACTCACAGACCACCACCTCGTTGGCGGCGTCGGCGTCGGGGGACACGCCCACCACCGTCGTGCCCGACGGGTTCAGCGCCAGGCGGTCGAGGGGCGGACACGCCTCGTTGCGGGGGTCCTCGGCGCGGTGGACGGTCAGGGCCTCGGCGTCGACGGTCACGAACGTGGACCCGTCGCCGCTGCCGGCCAGCGCCACCACGTCGAGCAGCTGCACCGCGGAGGGCTGCAGCGACGTGGCGTGCAGGACGTCGACCTGGCCGCCGATCCGGCGCGCGACGACCCCGCCGTCCAGCCCGAACGCGGCCCCGTCGCCGGCGGCCACCTGCACGGCGGCGTCGCCAGCGGCCTCGGTCGCCACCCACCCGGTGACCTCGCCGACCGCGAGGTCGACGCGGACCAGCTCCGCCACCGTCGTCCCGTCGGCCTGCCGCGCGGGCGTGAGCGCCACGTACGCCGCTCCCCCGTCGGGGCTGACGGCGATGTCGCTGATCGTCCCGCGCCGGTCGATGTCGAGCGGGCGGGTCCAGCCGGTCTCGACGTCGACGAGCAGCAGGGTCAGGATCGCCGGTCCCGCGGCGTCGGTCGGGTCGGTCGTCTCCACCCCGATGACGACCTCGGAGGTCGCACCGCGGTAGGTCGGGTGGACCAGGTCCAGCAGGGCCTGCTCGCCCTCGCGCAGCCGGAGGACCTCGACCAGCCCGCCGGGGCGGTGGGCCACGATCCCCATCGGCCCGGTCAGCACCGTCCGGTTCGCCCGCGGGACGTCGACGTCGACGCCGAGGCGGTCCCACACCTCCACCGCCAGGCCGTCGTGCAGGTCCGCCGGCGCACCGGCGACGAGGCCGACGAGGTCCCCACCGCCGTCGCGATCGCCCGCCCCCTCCACGAGCGCGTCCAGCGCGTCGTCGGTGCCCGGCGGCAGGGTCGAGGTCTGGGTGTACAGCTGCGGCGTGCCGGCGGTGGCCGCGAGCGGACCGCCGGCGATGGCGTGGACCCAGGCGGTGTCGGTGAAGCCGTTGAGGACCATCACGCCCTCGACCGCCTCGGCGGGCCACAGCTCGGTGGCGATCGCGCCGGCGGTGGCGTCACGGCTGGGACCGGCGACCCGCAGGACGGTGCCGGCCCGCTCGTCGAGGCCGCGGGCCACCGCCTCGCTGATCGCCGCCTCGCCGCCGATCACGACGACCTCGTCGACGGCGTGGGCGGTGAGGTACTGCTCGACCTCGGGGTGCAGCAGCGTGGTCGGGGTGACCAGCAGCGGGGTGCCGGTGCGGGCGGCGTAGGCCCCGGCGGTCGCCGCGTCCGCCGGGTCGTCCCCGCGCGCGACGAGCACCCGGTCGACGGTGCCGCCGACGGGTCCGAGCCGGTCGGCGATCAGCCGCGCGGTGTGCTCGCGGCCGTCGCCGGCGATCCGCTGGGTGCAGTAGCCGAGGTCGGCGACGGCCTGCTCGACCGCGGGGCTGATCGCCGCGGTGCCACCGAGCAGGGCCACCTCGAACCCGCCGGGGACGTCGGCGTCGTCACAACCCCGCGGGGGGCCGACCGCCCGGGCGACCTCGGCCAGCACGCGGGGGTCCGCGGGGGCGTCGGGCCCGCCGGCGGTGTAGAGGATCGGCCGGGTCGCCCCCGCGAGCGCGGCCCCGGCGAGGGCGTCGGCGAACAGGTCGGACCGGGCGATCACGGCCCCCTCGGCCTGCCCGTCGGCGAACGCCTCGCCGCTCAACCGGATGGCGGCCCGGACCGGATCGGCGACGGCGCCGACCCGGCGTGAGCCCTGCCCCTCACCCTCCCCCTGGGTCGGGTCCTGGGCGGTCGCCGGCCACTGGACGGCCGCGAGGGCCACCAGCGCGCACAGCGCAGCGCCGATGAGCCGGACGGCGATCGGCGACGGGCGCGACCCGCGGGCGGTGCGCACGGCTAGAAGTACCCCTCGCGCTTCTTCTCCTCCATCGAGCCGGACTGGTCGTAGTCGATGACCCGTCCCTCCCGCTCCGAGCGGGTGGCGAGCAGCATCTCCTGGATGATGTCGGGCAGGGTGGTGGCGCGGGACTCGACCGCGCCCGACAGGGGGTAGCAGCCGAGGGTGCGGAAGCGGACCCAGCGCTCCTCCGGCTCCTCGCCCGGTTCGAACCGGAAGCGGTCGTCGTCGACCATGATGAGGGTGCCGTCGCGCTCGACGACGGGCCGGGGGGCGGAGTAGTACAGCGGCACGATCGGGATCTGCTCGAGGTGGATGTACTGCCAGATGTCGAGCTCGGTCCAGTTGGAGAGGGGGAAGACGCGGATCGACTCGCCCTTGTTGACCCGACCGTTGTAGAGGTGCCACAGCTCGGGTCGCTGGTTCTTCGGGTCCCAGCGGTGGTGGGCGTCGCGGAAGCTGAAGACGCGCTCCTTCGCGCGGGACTTCTCCTCGTCCCGCCTGGCCCCGCCGAACGCGGCGTCGAAGCGGCCGGCCGACAGGGCCTGCTTCAGCGCCTGGGTCTTCATGATGTCGGTGTAGCCCTTCGAGCCGTGGTCGAAGGGGTTGATGCCCTCGGCCTTGCCCTCGGGGTTGGTGTGGACGATGAGGTCCAGGCCGAGCTCGGCGGCGGTGCGGTCCCGGAACGTGATCATGTCCCGGAACTTCCAGGTGGTGTCGACGTGGAGGAGGGGGAAGGGCAGCTGGCCCGGGTGGAAGGCCTTGCGGGCCAGGTGCAGCATCACCGAGCTGTCCTTGCCGATGCTGTACATCATCACCGGCCGCTCGAACTGGGCGACGACCTCGCGCATGATGTGGATGCTCTCGGCCTCGAGCTGGGCGAGGTGGGTCATCGGGGTGGCGGTCGGTGCTGCGGTGCTCACGGGTCCCCTCTGCGTCGGTGTGCTCGCGCGCCGGCCGGATGGTAGCCGGCAGGGGTGCTTCTCCCTGTTCGCGAGTCCGTGCGATCGTGCCCGTCGTCAGAGGATGGCCGGTCGTCGGAACCGTGGGAAGGGGAGCAGGTGGGCCTGGAGGCCTGGATCACGCTCGTGGTGGTCCTCGCGGTGCTGGTCGCGCTGGTGCGGGACCTGGCGCCGGCGGCGATCGTGCTGCTGGGCGCGGTCGTCGGGTTGCTCGCCATGCGGGTGATCACGCCCGAGCAGGCCTTCAGCGGGTTCTCGAACCCCGCCCCGATCACCGTCGCGGCGCTGTACGTGCTCGCCGGGGCGGTGCAGCGGACCGGGGTGCTCACCTCGGTCGTCGGCCGGCTCCTCGGCGGGGCGGCGGGGCCGCGGGTGCTGCTCGCGAGGGTGGTCGCCCCGACGATCGCGGGGTCGGCGTTCCTCAACAACACCCCGATCGTGGCGATGATCGCCCCGGCGGTCGCGTCGTGGGCCGAGCAGCGCAGCCTGCCGGCGTCGCGGTTCCTGATGCCGGTCAGCTACGCGGCCATCCTCGGCGGGTGCATCACCGCGATCGGCACGTCGACGAACCTGGTCGTGTCGGGGCTGCTCGTGGCCGCGGGGGCCGAACCGCTCGGGCTGTTCGAGCTTGCCGCGGTCGGGCTGCCGATCGCGCTGGGGGGCGGGCTGCTGATCGTCGGGTTGGCCCCGCGGCTGCTGCCGGACCGGGGGGCGGCGATGGAGGACTTCGCCGAGCACGTCCGCGAGTTCACCGTGTCCATGGAGGTCGTCGACGGCGGCCCGATCGACGGGCGGACGATCGAGGAGGCGGGGCTGCGGGCGCTGCAGGGCGTGTACTGCGCGCAGGTGAGCCGCGACGGGCACGTCACCACCCCGGTCGCGCCGGACCACCTGCTCGAATCGGGTGACGAGCTGCTGTTCGTCGGCAAGGTCGACCGGATCCTCGACCTGCAGGGCAACACCGGCCTGCGGCCAGCGGAGGACCGCCAGCTCTCGCGGGTGGGGGAGCGGGGGGTGTTCTACGAGGCCGTGCTCGGCCCGGGGTCGTCGCTGATCGGCTCGACGCTCAAGACCGTCGGGTTCCGCCAGCGCCACGGGGCGGCGGTCATGGCGATCCACCGCGCCGGGCAGCGGATCGACGCGAAGCTGGGTGAGGTCGAGCTCCGCCCCGGCGACGCGCTGCTGCTGCTGGCCGACACCGGGTTCGGGGAGCGCTGGCAGACCACCGGCGACTTCATCCTGGTGGCCGGCACCGGGCAGGCCCGACCGGTCCAGGGGCGGCAGGCGAAGGTCGTCGGCGTGGTCACCCTGGCCCTGGTGCTGCTTGCCGGGCTGGGGATCGTGCCGATCCTGGAGGCGTCGCTGGTCGCGGCGCTCGCGCTGATCGGGCTGCGGGTGATGCGGGTGTCCGAGGCCCGCGCGGCGATCGACCTGCAGGTCCTGGTCGTGATCGCGTCGGCGTTCGGGTTGGGCGCGGCGATGGAGGAGTCCGGGCTGGCGGGGGCGCTCGCGGACCTGATGTTGGGCGTCACACAGCAGTGGGGGCAGCTCGGGGCGCTGGCCGGCGTGCTGGTCGTGACGATGGTCCTGACCGAGATGCTGACCAACAACGCCGCGGCGGTCCTGGCGTTCCCGCTGGCCGCCGCGGCGGCCGAGCAGGTCGGCGCCGACCTGCGCCCCTTCGCGATCGCGATCGCGCTGGGCGCGTCGCTGTCGTTCCTCTCACCGATCGGGTACCAGACCAACCTGATGGTCTACGCGCTCGGCGGGTACCGGTTCGGTGACTTCGCCCGGCTGGGGGCGCCGATCACCGCCCTGGTGGTGGTGGCCACCATGCTGCTGGTGCCCCAGGTCTGGCCGCTGTAGCCGGTCACGGCAGCCCTGGTCACCTGGGTGGCTGATATCGCGCTTCGTAGAGATCAAGCACGCACGGTAGTGGCCGACGAGGGTGCATGCGCAGTCGCGTCCTGGCCCTGACCGTCATCGCGTCCATGGCCATGGGGGTGGCCGGCACCGTGGTCCCTGACCCCGGTCCGGTGCCGGTCATCCACAGCGTCAGCTACGTCGCCGACGCCCCCATCGATCCGCGGTTCGCCCAGGCGGTCCCGCCGCCGGTCTGCATCGGGGACGGGACGTCCGGACGACGGGTGCAGCTGCTCTACGCCGCCGTCGACGGCCGTCCCGACCGGTTCGCCGAGCTCGAGACGACGCTGCAGGACCACGCCGCCGTGATGAGCGGGATCTACCAGGCCTCCGCCTCGGTCCACGGGGAGGGACGTCATGTCCGCCTGGTCCAGCGGGACGACTGCCGAGCCGACATCGCCCGGATCTCCCTGCCGGCCGGCGCCGTGATGGACTTCGTGGTCCTCGAGCGCCGGCTGCGCCAGGAGGGCTGGGACCGCCCGGACCGCAAGTACCTGGTGTTCATCGACGACGCGCGGAGCGATGCGGTCTGCGGCGAGGGCCAGTACTACCGCGACGACCGCCCGGGCGCGGTGAACGTGAACGACACGACGGAGATGCCGGGGTCCGTCGGGTACGTCGACACCAGGTGCTGGGACCCGACGCGGCAGCGCGGGCTCCCCCACGAGCTCGGCCACATGCTCGGTGCCGTCCAGCCGTCGGCCCCGCACCACGACGACGGGCACTGCGACGACGGTCCGGAGGTCATGTGCATGGCATCCCAGCCGTCGCCGCCGGAGACCTGCTCGCTGTTCCTGCTCGACTGCGGCGGCGACGACTACTTCAACCCCGACCCGCCCGAGGGCAGCTACCTGGCCGACCACTGGAACCTCGCGGACTCGGGCTACCTCGAACCCGGCGAGCCCGACGCGGAGCAGCCCGATGTCGGCGATCCGGGTGCGGGGTCCGGTTCGGGTGGGTCCGGGTCGGGGTCGGGGTCCGGGTCGGGGTCGGGGTCCGGTGCAGATCCGGGGACGGGCTCGGGTCCCGGAGGCACGGGACGTGTTGCGGTGCTGGCCGCCCCCGATCCGACGGCGGCGGCGATCGCGCTCTCCCGGATCGCGTGGCCCGAGGCGTCCCGCGCCCCGGTCGCGGTGCTCGCGCGCGACGACGCGTTCGCGGACTCCCTGGCCGGGTCCGCGTTGGCCGGGGAGGGGCCGCTCCTGCTCACGCCGCGCGACCGCCTGGACCCGGGGGTGGCCGTCGAGCTGCGCCGCACCCTCGGCCACGGCGGCATCGTCTACCTGCTGGGCGGCGAGGCGGCGCTGTCCGCCGACGTCGCCGAGGGCGTGCGCAGGATGGGCCTGACCCCGGTGCGCCTGTCGGGTGCCTCGCGGGTGGAGACCGCGGCCGCCGTCGCCCGCGAGGTCGCCATGCGCCGGGGGGAGGTGGACCAAGTCGTGGTCGTCCGCGCAGACGACTGGGCGGACTCGATCGCCGTCGCCGGCTGGGCGGGGCGCACCCGGACACCTGTCCTGCTCACCCCTTCGGACATCTTGCACCCCCAGGTGGCCGAGGTCCTCGCGCGTCTGGCACCCGAGGAGGTCATCGCCGTCGGCGGGACGTCCGCGGTCGACGAGGTCACCGTGGCCGCGGCGGCCTCGGCTGCGGGAGGTGCCTCGCGCCGCGTCGCCGGCGACAGCCGGGTGGGCACCGCCGTGGCCGTCGCCGGCGAGCTGTGGGACGCCGACGAGGTCACCCGCGGGCTCCTGATCGACGGGTACGCACAGGACGGGTGGGCCTGGGGCCTGTCCGCCGCGAGCGCCGCCGCCGCCGGCGAGCTGCCGCTCTTCATGGCCACCGCCGACGGGGTGCCGGACGACACGGTCCGCGCCGCCGGGTGCGCCGACCTGCTCCTGCTCGGACCGACCGTCAGCGGGTACGCCTCCGGCCCGCTCTCCGGCCGCACCTGCTGAGGGGGTCGGGGTCGCCTGACGAGTGGAAGCGGGGGCGGGGAGGACGTCGGGGACGGGACCAGCCGCGTGGTCGCCGTCGTGCGCCCGTGGGTCGATGGCGGGGGCCGGTGGTGCTGTGAACCTCCCGCGATGCGCCCGTGGGTCGATGGCGAGGGCCGGTGAGGGCTGTGAACCTCCCGCGATGCGCCCGTGGGTCGATGGCGGGGGCCGGTGGTGCGGTGAGCCTCTCGCGGTGCGCCCGTGGGGCGATGGCGGGGGCCGGTGGCGCTGTGAACCTCTCGCGGTGCGCCCGTGGGTCGATGGCGGGGGCCGGTGGTGCTGTGAGCCTCTCGCGGTGCGCCCGTGGGGCGATGGCGGGGGCCGGTGGTGCGGTGAACATCCCGCGATGCGCCCGTGGGTCGATGGCGGGGCCCCGTGGGGCTGTGAGCCTCCCGCGATGCGCCCGCGGGTCGATGGCGCTCCCCGTCCGGCCCGCCGCCGCGCACCTGCGACGCCGGTCAGCCCCCCTACGAGACCGACGCCGTCCGCTCGCTCACCGCGGCGACCGCGAGGTGGCGGGGGCGGACGTCGCGCAGCTCAGCCGCCACGCCCGACCAGGACTCCCGCCAGCCGCGCAGGTCCTCCTCCACCATCGGCCGGCCCATGAAGTACCCCTGGCCCAGCGCGCAGCCGGCGTCCCGCAGCCAGAGGTAGTCCTCGCGGTCCTCGATCCCCTCCGCCACGACGGTCAGGCCCAGCGCGGCGGCCAGGTCGATCACGGCCCTGAGGATCGTGCCACCACGCCGGCCGCGGCGGTTCTGCACGAGCGACCGGTCCACCTTCAGCACGTCGACCGGGATCCGGCCCAGGTGCGCGAGCGAGGAGTACCCCGTCCCGAAGTCGTCGATGGCGACGCTGATGCCGGCCGCCTCGAACTCCGCGAGCAGCGGGAGCGCCCGGCCGGCGTCGGTCAGCAGGGTCGTCTCGGTGATCTCGACGGCGAAGTGCTCGGCGGGGAGCCCCTCCTCGGCCAGGATCGCCTTGACGGCGTACGGGATGCTCGCGTCCGACAGGCTCTGGGGCGACAGGTTCACCGCCACCCCGGCGGCCAGCCCGTCCGCCAGCCAGCGCCGGCAGGCCCGGGCCGCCTGCCGGGCGACGTGCATGGTCAGCTCGCGGATCAGCCCACCCTGCTCGGCCAGCACGATGAACTCGTCCGGCGACACCGGGCCGAGGACCGGGTGGTGCCAGCGGGCCAGCGCCTCGAGGTGGTGGACCGCACCCGTCGCGGTGTCCACGATCGGCTGGTAGACGCAGGTGAGGTGCTCGCCGCGGATGGCCTCCCGCAGGTCCCCGGCCAGGCGGAACTGGCGGGCGGCGTGCTCGGCGTCCTCCACCGCGAACCGGGCCACCCCGCTCTGGTCCCGCTTCCCCCGGAACATCGCCACGTCGGCGGCGCGGATGAGCTCCTCGGTGTCGGTCCCGTCGGTGGGGTGGTGGGACAGGCCGATGCTCGGCAGCACCGACAGGTGCATCCCGCGGATGTTGGAGGGGGACTGGAAGTGCGCGCGGGTCGCCGTGGCGACCTCGAGGCCCCGCTCGATCGGCCCGGGCAACAGGCACACGAACTCGTCGCCCGCGAACCGGGTGATCATCGCGTCGGCCGGCATGGTCGCGACAAGGCGGGTGGCGAAGTCGACCAGCAGCTCGTCGCCGGAGCTGTGGCCGAGCGCGTCGTTGACGGTCTTGAACCCGTCGAGGTCGAGGAGCAGGAGGCTGTAGTGCTCGTCCGCCGTCACCGTCGCCAGGTGCTCGTCCAGCCACAGCCGGTTCGGCAGCTGGGTGAGGGGGTCGTGGCGCGCCTCCCACCCGGCCTGTCGCGCCTGGGCCCGGACCACGCCGGTCAGCCGGGCGTTGTGCACCATCGTCGCGAGCTGCCCCGCGAGCGTGGCGGCGACGCGCAGCTCGGGCAGGCCGAGGCTCGCCGCCTCACCCTCACCCTCGGCCACCAGCAGGCTGCCCGTCACCGGCGCATCCGGGGGGAGGGGCACGACCAGGCCGTCGCGCACGACCCCGCCGCAGTCCTCGGCGGACAGGACCCGCGGCTCGGACACCGGTGCCATGTCGGCGAACAGCGCCTCCGCCCGCCCGTCGGTGGCGAAGACGACCACCTCCCCGCCGGGCTCGGTGAGGCGCAAGCCGACGACCTCGGCCTCGAGCAGCGTCCCGACCTCGCGGAGCAGGGCGCGCACCGCCCCCTCCTCGTCGAGGGAGGGGTCGATGACGACGGCGCCGAGCTCGGCGACGCGCTGGAGCCCCTCGCGCTCGGCCAGCAGGTCGGTCTCGGCGCGGAACGCCAGCCAGATCGACAGGGCGATGAATAGTAGGGGGCCGACCAGCACCCACTCGTCCCCGGCGGTGTGGACGAAGACGAAGGTGAAGGCGGCCGACGACAGCGCGGGGGGCAGCCCGGCGCGGAGGGTCGCCAGGATGCGCGTCCAGCTCATCGGCTCGTCGCGGACGCGGGCGATGATGCTGTTGAGGGCGATCGCCGAGATCATGTCGGTGAAGGCGATCGCGCCCAAGACCGTGTAGACCCCGGCGGGGCTGATGCGGTCGTCGCCGGCGACCAGCAGGAGCAGCACCATCGCGGTGGCCGCCTGCCAGCTCCACATGGTCAGGTTGAAGAAGAGCTTCAGGCGCTCCTGGCGGCGGTCCAGGTACAGGCCGACGCCGGCGCCGATCAGGCGGGCGCCGACCAGGCCGACCGGGCCGAGGAACAGCAGCCCCGCGACCAGCGGGACCTCGGAGACCGTGAACCCCTCCGCCGTCGCGCCGCGGCGGATGCGGAGGGTCGTGAACTCGGCCGCCACGAACCCGCCGGTCACGAGCACCAACGCCCAACCCGGCCCCAGGACGGGGCCGGGCAGGGTCAGGCTCGCGCCCGTCGCGACGACCGTGCCGAGCGCCCAGAGGGCGGTCAGCCGTCGCGCGTGGCGGGTCAGGGCGTCCATGTCATGGCGTCAGGTCACGGCGTCAGGTCACCAGGGGTTGACCGACAGCCACCCCTCGGACAGGAACTGGTTGGTGTCGTCGTCCCAGCTGTGGCCGACCCAGGAGCGGCCGACCCAGGAGCGGCCGACCCAGGAGCGGCCCACCCAGGAGCGGCCCACCCAGGAGCGGCCCACCCACGACCGACCGACCCAGGAGCGACCCAGCAGGGCGTCGTCGGAGAAGCCCTCGCCGGTCCACTCGACGCCGTTCCAGACGCCGCCGTCCCACGAGCTGCCGGCCGCGGACTCAGCGGCCCAGGCCGCGACGTCGAAGGGCTGGCCGTGGACGTCGACCTCACCGGCCAGCGGGACGAACGACCCGCCGCGGCTGAAGTAGGGCGCCTGGTCGGCGACGCGCATCGTGTCGCGCGCCGCGTCGAGGGTGCCGGTCGCCTCGCCAGCGGCGTGGGACTGGAGGGGGCGGGACGTGCCGCGGGCCAGGGCGGCGGACGCCGCACCCAGGTCGATCCCGCCGGCGCCGGCCGCCGGGTCACCGCCGGCCAGCGGGCGGGCGGTCGCCACCAGCGCGGCCTTGATCTGGTCGGGGGTCGCGGAGGGGTGGGCCTGCAGCAGCCGGACCACCACGCCGGAGGCGACGGCCGCCGCCTGGGAGGTGCCGTGCCCGCTGAACCCGGCCGCACCGCGGCGGGCGGCGGGGTAGGCCTCGTCGAGGATGGAGCCGGGAACGCGGTAGGAGACGATGCCGGTCCCGGGGGCCAGCACGTCGACGCGGCGCGCGTCGGTGCCGCGGTTCGAGAACTCCGCCAGTGAGTCGTCCGCGGTGGCGGTCGTGCCCTGGGAGTCGCTCGCGCCGACCGCCAGCACCCAGGGGCTGAGGGCCGGGTTGCGGAGCGCGTCGCGGGACTCGCCGTCGTTGCCGGCGGAGACCACGACGACCACGCCGGCGCGCCAGGCGTTCTCGACGGCGAAGGCCAGCGGGTCGACGTCCCAGGCCTGCACGGCGTCGGTGCCGAAGGACAGGTTCAGCACCCGGATCCCGTAGTCGTCGGCGTGCTGGGCGACCCAGTCGACGGCGGCGATGACCTGGGAGACGTCGACGGCGCCGCTGTGGCTGCCGACCTTGACCGAGTAGAGGTCCGCGTCGGGGGCCAGGCCGACGAGCTCGACGCCGTCCGCCCCTGCGACCCCGCGGCCGCCGATGATGCCGGCGATGTGGGTGCCGTGGCCATAGCCGTCGACGTGGGTGAGGTTCGGGGCCTGGGAGTCGAAGGACAGGTCCGGGCCGTGGATCACGTGGTCGAGGCCGGGGACCTCGGCGACGCCGGTGTCGATGACCGCCACGCCGACCCGGCCGGCGGCGGCGAACCTGGTCTCGTCGACGACGCCGACGATCTCGGCCAGGGAGTCGAGGTCGGTGTCGGGCGACTCGCGGAGCCACTGCTCGCCCTCGCTCAGGCCGTCGGAGTCGTCGAGGACGACCGGTGCCTGGCGGGCGGCGTTGACGTTGCCGGCGCAGCGGGGGTTGCCGACACCGTTGCAGCCGGGGAGCTCACCGGTCTGTCCGGGGGCGTTGCCGCTGTTGCCGGGGGTGTCGCCGGTCTGTCCGGGGGCGTTGCCGTTGCCGTTGCCCTGGCCGTTGCCGTTGCCCTGGCCGTTGCCGTTGCCCTGGCCGTTGCCGTTGCCCTGGCCGTTGCCGTTGCCCTGGCCGGTGCCGTTGCCCTGGCCGTTGCCGT